>CAMLHU010000240.1 GCA_946479825.1 uncultured Gemmatimonadota bacterium | reverse complement strand
GACGGCTCGTTCTACTTCCTCGAGATGAACACCCGCATCCAGGTGGAGCACCCGGTCACCGAGCTGGTGTACGGCGTGGACCTGGTGCGCGAGCAGCTCCGGATCGCCCGCGGGATGCCGATGACCGTGCCGGCGGGCGAGCGCGAGCCGCGCGGGTGGGCCGTCGAATGCCGGATCACGAGCGAGGATCCCGCCGAGGGGTTCCTGCCGGGGAACGGGCGGGTAGGGTATCTCCGGATCCCGGGCGGACCCGGCATCCGCTGGGACGGCGGCTACGAGCTGGGCGACGAGGTCACGCTCCACTACGACTCGCTGCTCGGCAAGCTCATCGCCTGGGGCCGCGACCGCGACGAGGCGCTGGCGCGGATGCGCCGCGCGCTCGACGAGTTCGTCGTGGCGGGCGTGCCGACGTCGCTGCCGTTCCATCGCCGGCTCTTTGCCGACCCCGCGTTCATCCGCGGCGAGATCGACACCCAGTTCCTCGACCGCCGGCCCGACCTGGCCACCGCGCCGGCGCCCGACGGCACGCTCGAGCTGGTGGCGCTGGCCGCCGCGCTCGCGGAGGACGAGGCCCGCTCGCTCCGGAAGCCGGCCGTCTCGGACGACGCGAACGCCCACGCCGCGTGGCTCGCCGCCGCCCGCCGCGAGGCGCTGCGGTGAGCGAACCCCCGGTCCGGATCCTCCGGATCGCGGCGGGAGGGGACGGCGTGGGCCGGCTGGCCGACGGCCGCACCGTGTTCGTGCCGCGCACCGCTCCCAACGACCTGGTGGAGCTCGCCGACCTTCGGCCGCAGAAGCGCTTCGCGCGGGCCCGGATCGGCCAGGTGCTCGAGCCGGGGCCCGATCGCGTGGCGCCGGCGTGCGTGCATTACGATCGCGACCGCTGCGGCGGGTGCCAGCTGCAGCACCTGACCGCCCCGGCCCAGCGCGCCGCCAAGGCCGCCATCGTCGGCGAGGCGCTCCGCCGGTTCGGCGGGCTCGACGTCGCCGACCCCGAGGTGGTGCCGGGCGAGGCCGAGTGGGGCTACCGCACCCGGATCACGCTTGCGGTGCAGGGGGGGCGCGTCGGGTTCCACCGGCTCGGCGAGGCCGACCGGGTCTTTGCGCTCGAGCGCTGCGAGATCGCCGCGCCGCCGCTGCAGTCGCTGTGGGATGCGCTCCGGCCGCACCGTGCGCTGCTGCCCGCCGACGCCGAACGGGTGGTGCTCCGGCTCGATCGCGACGGTGGCCGGCACGTGATCGTCGAGACCCGCGGGGCCGAGGTGTGGCGCGACGCCGGCCGGCTGAGCGGCGCGCTTTCCCGGGTCGGGGGCGCCGTCGTCTGGTGGCGGCCCGAAGGGGGCGCCGCGCGGGTGCTCGCGGGCTCGGCCGAGGCGTTCCCGGCCACCGTGTTCGAGCAGGTCCAGCCCGCGCTGGGCGAGACGATCCGGCGTCACGCCGTGGCGCTCGCCGCGCCGGCGCCGGGAATGCGGGCGTGGGACCTCTACGCCGGCATCGGCGAGACCACCGAGCTGCTGCTGGCCGCCGGGGCGCTGGTCGAGAGCGTCGAGCTCGACGCCCGCGCCGTCGAGCTCGCGGCGCGGCGGTCTGCCTTCGGCCCCCCGCCGGGGAGCCAGGCGCCCGGCGGTCCGGTGCTGCGCCACGCGGGGCGGGCGGAGGACCTGGTGGCCCACCTCAAGGCGCCGGAGATCGTCGTCACCAATCCGCCGCGGACCGGGATGGATGAGCGCGCCGTGGCGGCGCTGGCGCGGGTCCGGCCCCGGCGGATCGTGTACGTCTCGTGCGACCCCGCGACGCTGGCGCGCGACGTGAAGCGGCTGGGCGCGGGGTGGCGCGCGGGCGCGCTCAAGGCCTTCGACCTCTTTCCCCAGACCGCGCACGTGGAGACCGTGCTGCTCCTGGAGGCGGCGTGAAGTACTTCGTGAACGTGGCCGGCACCGAATTCGTGGTGGAACTCGACGGCGGCCGGGCGAGCGTGAACGGCCGGGCGGTGGACGCCCACCTGTCGGCGCTGCCGGGCACGCCGCTCCACCACCTCCTGGCCGGGTCGGAATCGTGCATGCTGCTGCTCACCCCGGCCGGGCGGGGGGAGTGGCGGGTGGAGCGGTGGGGGGAGCGGTGGCCGGTGGAGGTGGTGGACGAGCGGACCCGGCACATCCGGTCGCTGACCGGGGCCGGGACCCGGGCGGCGGGGCCGCCGGTGCTCAAGGCGCCGATGCCCGGGCTCGTGGTCCGGGTGCCGGTGGAGCCGGGGCAGCGGGTGGCCGCGGGGGCCGGGGTGGTGGTCCTCGAGGCCATGAAGATGGAGAACGAGCTCCGGGCCCCCACCGACGCCACCGTCCGGGCCGTCCACGTCCGGCCAGGGCAGGCGGTGGAGAAGGGGCAGGTGCTGGTGGAGTTCGCGGCCGGGGAGGGGTGACGGGCCGGCCCGTCCCTTGACCCAACCCGTTATCCGCGGCTATCTTGCAAGTCTGTCTTTAGGGTCTGACTTTTTCCTGGGGTACGCGCAGGTCATGGAGACGTTCTCCGCCAAGCCGAAGGATCTGGAGCACCGCTGGCTCCTCGTGGACGCCGCGGGCGTGCCGCTCGGGCGGCTCGCCAGCCGGGTGGCCCAGTTGATCCGTGGCAAGCACAAGCCGACGTTCACGCCGCACATGGACGGCGGGGATTTCGTCGTCGTCATCAACGCGTCCAAGGTGAAGCTCACCGGGCGCAAGCTGACCGACAAGACGGTCTTCTCGCACACCGGGTACATGGGCCACGAGAGCCACACCCCGGTGCGGAACATCCTCGAGAAGCACCCCGACCGGGTCATCGAGAAGGCGGTCTTCGGGATGCTGCCGAAGAACTCCCTGGCCAAGCAGAAGCTCCGCACCAAGCTCAAGGTGTACGCGGGCGCGGACCATCCCCATCAGGCGCAGCAGCCGGTCGCCACGTCGGTGGCCCCGGCCCGGACCAAGAAGGTGACCGCATGACCGTCCAGTCCGAGTACCGCTGGCAGGCCGTCGGCCGCCGGAAGACCAGCGTCGCGCGGGTGTACCTCACCCCCGGCACCGGCAAGTGGGACGTGAACGGCCGCACCCTCGGCGACTACTTCCCGCGGCCCTCGCTGGTGCAGCACATCCAGCAGTCGTTCACCGCCACCGACACCCTCGGCGCGTTCGACGTGAAGGCGCACGTGGACGGCGGCGGGCAGGCGGGGCAGGCGGGCGCGCTCCGGCTCGCGATCGCGCGGGCGCTGGTGGCCGCCGACCCGCAGCACCGGACCAAGCTCCGCGCGGCGGGGCTCATGACCCGCGATCCTCGCGAGGTCGAGCGGAAGAAGCCGGGCCGGCCGGGCGCCCGGAAGCGCTTCCAGTTCAGCAAGCGGTAGGCCCTGTGGGGGGCGCGCGGTGCGCCCCCCGACTTCGCACATCGCCGGATCCCGGGCCGGGTGCCCCGCCGTGGCGGGGTCAGTCCGGGAGACGAAGGCGGTGGACGCCATAACCCCCAACGAAGGATCAGGTCGTCGGATGGCTCAGCCTCAGTTGCAGGACCTCCTCGAAGCGGGTGTGCACTTCGGGCACCAGACCCGCCGGTGGAATCCCAAGATGCGCCGGTTCATTTTCGCCGAGCGCTCCGGGATCTACATCATCGACCTCCAGAAGACCCTGCGTCAGATCCAGCAGGCCCAGGAGCTGCTCAAGAGCGTGGTGCTCAAGGGCGAGGGCGTGCTGTTCGTGTGCACCAAGAAGCAGCTCAAGGGCATCGTGCAGGCCGAGGCCGAGCGGTCGGGCTCGTTCTACGTGACCGAGCGCTGGCTGGGCGGCACGCTGACCAACTTCCAGACCCTGAAGCGGCAGCTC
>CAMLHU010000239.1 GCA_946479825.1 uncultured Gemmatimonadota bacterium | reverse complement strand
GCGACGTCGTCGCGCTCGACGCCAAGAGGGTCATCGACGACAATGAGCTCGAGCGCCATCCCGACATCGAAGCGCTCCGCGACCCGACGGCCGAAGCACCGAGCGAAGTGCAGGCGCGCAACGCGAACCTCACGTTCATCAAGCTCGACGGCAACGTCGGCTGCGTCGTGAACGGCGCCGGGCTCGCGATGGCCACGATGGACCTGGTCAAGTACTACGGCGGCGAACCCGCCAACTTCCTCGACATCGGCGGCAGCTCGAACCCCGACAAGGTGGTCAACGCGCTCCGGATCATCACCCAGGACCCGAGCGTCAAGGCCATCCTCTTCAACATTTTCGGCGGGATCACCCGCACCGACGACGTGGCCAACGGGATCAAGACGGCGCTCGAGAAGTTCCCCGTCAAGGTGCCGATCGTGGTGCGCCTCACGGGCACCAACGAGGCCGAGGCGGTCAAGATCCTCAAGGGCATCGGCATGGAAGCGCTGAACGACATGGACGAGGCGGTCTCCCGCGTGGTCAAGCTCGCCAAGGAGGCCGCGTGAGCATCTTCATCGGGAAGGACACGAAGCTGGTGGTGCAGGGGATCACCGGCCGCGACGGGTCGTTCCACGCCAGGCAGATGATGGCCTACGGCACCGCCGTGGTCGCCGGGGTCACCCCGGGCAAGGGCGGCCAGACGTTCGAAGGGAAGGTCCCGGTGTTCGACACCGTGGCCGACGCCGTGGCGAAGACCGGCGCCAACGCGTCGGTCATCTACGTGCCGCCGGCCGGCGCCGCGGGCGCCATCTACGAGGCGGTGGACGCCGGCATCTCCCTCGTCGTCTGCATCACCGAGGGCGTCCCGGTGATGGACATGACCCGGGTGATGCCGTACGTGCGCGAGCGCGGCGCCCGGCTCATCGGGCCCAACTGTCCGGGCGCCATCACCCCGGGCGAGGCCAAGGTCGGCATCATTCCGGGCAACATCTGCGCCCCCGGGCGGGTGGGCCTGGTGTCGCGGAGCGGGACCCTCACCTACGAGGTGGTCAACCACCTCACCAAGAACAAGATCGGGCAGTCCACCTGCGTCGGCATCGGCGGCGACCCGATCATCGGCACCAACTTCATCGACTGCCTCCGCGCCTTCCAGGACGACCCGCGCACCGACGCCATCGTGATGATGGGCGAGATCGGCGGTACCGACGAGCAGCACGCCGCCGACTTCGTGAAGGCCCACGTGACCAAGCCGGTCGTCGGCTTCATCGCCGGCCAGACGGCGCCGCCGGGGCGGCGGATGGGCCACGCCGGCGCGATCATCTCCGGCCACGCCGGCACCGCCGCGGAGAAGATGGCCGCGTTCGAGGCCGCGGGGATCGGCGTGATGAAGCGCCCGGCCGACGTGGTGCCGCTGCTCAAGGCCCGGATGAAGTGAGGCTGGCCGACCTGCTGGCCCCGGGGCGGGTGCTGGTCCCGCTCCGCGCCTCCGACGTGTCGGAGGCGGTCCGCGCGCTGGTGGAGGCGTGTACGGCCGACGGTCGGGTGAAGGATCCGGAGGAGCTCGAGCGCGTCCGGCGCGAGGCCCGGCCCGAGGATGTCGTCACCCTCGGGCCGCACGCCTTTCTGCCGCACTTCCGGACCGACGCGGTGGACCGCGTCGTGGCGGCGCTGGGGGTCACGGCGGCACCGCTTCCGTGGCCGGCCGAGCCCGACCGCACCGCGCGCATCGTGCTGCTCGTGCTGGCGCCGCCGCGCGCCGCGGTGCCGTACCTGCAGGCGCTCGCGGCCTTCACCCGGGCGCTGGGCGAGCCCGACGTGGTCGCGCGGCTGCACGCGGCCGCCGGGGGCGGGGAGGTCCTCGCCCTGCCCGGGTTCGCCGACGTCGAGCTGGAGGGGCCGCTCCTCGTCCGCGACATCATGACCCGCGACGTGCTGAGCGTGGCGCCGGCGGCCCCGCTCCGCGAGGCGGCCCGGCTCCTGGTGGAGCACCGCTGGGAGGCCGTGCCGGTGGTCGGGGAGGGCGGCGACGTCGTGGGGCTCGTCACCAACCGCGAGCTCCTGCGCCTCCTCGGCCCGGCCTACATCCAGCGGGTCAACACCGGCGAGGTTCCGGCGGTCCCGCGCGCCGCGGCCCACGCCGCCGCCCGGCCGCTCGACCTGCCGGTCCGCGACGCGATGGCCCGGAGCGTGCTCTGCGTGTCGGAGGACCAGTCCGTCGCCGACGTCGCGGCCCTGATGGCCAACAAGAACGTGGACCGATGCCCGGTGGTGAAGGACGGCCAGCTGACCGGCTTCCTGACCCGAGCCGACATCGTCCGCAAGCTCGTGGGGACCTGACCGGTCCCCGATCGTCCGAGGCGCCGGCCGCCGGCGCGCTCTCAACCCGTGAGGAGTTCCAGGTGTCTTCGACCCAGACCACGCTCGCGATCATCAAGCCCGACGCCGTCGCCGGCGGCAAGGCCGGCCTCATCCTCGCGCACCTCGAGAAGGAAGGCTTCGTCGTCCGCGCCGCCCGGCTCGTGCGGCTGTCGCGGGCCGAGGCGGGGGCGTTCTACGCAGTCCACGCCGGCCGGCCGTTCTATCCGGAGCTCGTCGAGTTCATGACCAGCGGGCCGTGCATGCCGCTCGCGCTCGAACGGGCCGACGCGGTGGCGCACCTGCGGGCGGTCATCGGCGCCACCGACCCGGCCGAGGCCGCCGCGGGGACCATCCGGAAGCTCTACGCCGAGTCGAAGGGCCGGAACGCCATCCACGCCTCCGACAGCCCGGAGAACGCGGCCCGGGAGGTCGCCTTCTACTTCACGGAAGGGGAGCGGGCGGGGCTCTGGGGACCGGCCCGCTGAGGGGCCGGTCTGCTTGACCTAACCTCGCGTCACGGATAGGTTTAGTGGCTATGTTGCGGGTCGATTTGCGGGATCTCCAGCGGGGTCCCGTCGAGACGGTCGAGGCGGTTCCACCTGACGATGCGCTGTTCGAGGGGCTGGGGCTCGAGTTCGCCCGCCCGCTCGACGTGCGCGGTCGCCTCCAGGCGACCGGCGAGGGCGAGGCCTTCTGGAAGGCCACGCTCCGCGGGGAAGCGCGCGGCAGCTGCCGCCGCTGCCTGGCCGACGTGACCGTTCCGGTGGAGACCGAGGTGGCGGTGCTGTTCAGCGCCGACCCGGAGGCCGCCGACGACCCGAGTGTATATCCCCTCGCCCCCCGGGCGACCCACGTGGACCTGGGTCCCGTCGTGCGCGAGGAAGTCGCTTTGGCCGTGCCGCCGTTCCTGCTCTGTCGCGAGGACTGCGCCGGCCTCTGTCCCAAGTGTGGTGCTGACCTGAACCAGGGACCGTGCGGGTGCGCGGCCCCGAAGGCGTGATCCGAGGATCCCATGGCCGTCCCGAAGCGCAAGCTCTCCAAGTCCCGCAAGCGGCTCCGTCGGGGCCACCACTCCGGCGCCGGGATGAAGACCCAGGCGTGTCCGCGTTGCTCGAGCCCGAAGCTGCCGCACCGCGTCTGCCCCACCTGCGGCTACTATCGGGGTAAGAAGGCGGTCGACGTCGGGGACGAGTGAGCGTGATCCGCGTCGCGCTGGACGGGATGGGGGGCGATCACGCCCCCGCGGCCGAGGTCGAGGGCGCAGCCCTCGCCCTCGCCGAGTTCCCGGCCACGTTCGTCATCCAGCTGGTCGGGCGCCCCGAGGCGCTCGAGGCCGAGCTGGCCCGGCATCCGGAGATCGACCGCAGCCGGCTCGAGATCGTCCCGGCGACGGAGGTCATCGGGATGGACGAGAAGCCGCTCCAGGCCGTCCGGAAGAAGCCCGGCTCGAGCCTGGTCGTGGGGGGCCCCCCCCCCAAAGAGGGGCCAGACGACCCCGGCCGGTGGGCCCGC
>CAMLHU010000238.1 GCA_946479825.1 uncultured Gemmatimonadota bacterium | reverse complement strand
CCAGCTCGCCCAGCCGCAGCGCTTCGTCGAAGTCGTGGCTCACCTGGAGCACGGTGAACCGCTCGGCGGCGTGGAGCGCCTGCAGTTCGCGGCGGAGCTGCTGCCGGGTGGCGGGGTCCACCGCCGCGAACGGTTCGTCGAGCAGCAGGATGCGGGGGCGCGGCGCGAGGGCGCGGGCCAGCGCGACGCGCTGCTGTTCCCCGCCGGAGAGCCGGTCGGGCGCGCGGTCGAGCAGGGGGGCGAGGCCGAGCGCCGACGCGAGCGACTCGGCGCGGGCCCGGCGGTCCGCGGCGTCGAGGGCGCGGAGCCCGTACTCGATGTTCTCGCGGACCGAGAGGTGCGGAAAGAGATGATAGTGCTGGTACACGAAGCCGACCGACCGCCGCTCCGGCGGGACGCCGGTCACGTCGCGGCCGTCGAGCCATACCTTCCCGGCCGCCGGCGCCCGGTGCCCGGCGACGGTCTCGAGCAGCGTGGTCTTCCCGGCGCCCGTCGGCCCGATCAGGAGGGCGTATCCGCCGGCCGGCACGTCGAGCGAGATGTCCTCGAGCGCGAACGTCCCCGCGCGCACGCGGACGCCCTCGAGCCGGATCACGCGCGCTCCCGCGGCGCGATCCACCGCACCGCCGCGAACACCACCAGCGCCAGGCAGAGGAGCGCGAGGGCGGCGGGGATGGCGCCGGCGAGGCCGATGGCGGTGAAGCGGTCGTAGATGAGGACGCTCGCCACCTTCGGATTGTAGGTGAGGATGACGATCGCGCCGAACTCGCTCACCCCGCGGGCCCAGGCCAGGATCGCCGCGGCCACGATGCCGCGACCGGCGAGCGGGAGGGTGACGCGGCGGAAGGCGCCCCACGGCGTGTCGCCCAGGGTGCGGGCGACGCGCTCGAGCCGGGGATCGACCGCCGCGAACGCTTCGCGGGCGCCGCTCACCAGGAGGGGGACGGAGACGAACAGCATCGCCGCGACGATGCCGGGGACGTGGCTCACGAACTCGAGGCCGAGCGCCGCGAGCGGCCGGCCGACGAGTGAGCGCCGGCCGAGGAAGAGGAGCAGCGCGATGCCCGCGACCGGGTGGGGAACGACCATCGGCAGCTCGACCACCGCCTCCACAAGGCGCCGGCCCGGGAACCGGCGGCGCGCCAGCGCGTAGGCGACCGGCAGCCCGGTCACGAGCCCGATAAGGGTCGCGGCGGTGGCGGTCGCGACGGTGAGGCCGATGGCGCCGCGGAGCTCGCGGTCGGCGAACGCGTCGGCGAGTCCGGCCGGCGTGGCGGCGAGGAGCAGCCGGGCGAGCGGGCCCACGATGAACAGGACCAGCAGCGCGCCGAGGAGCGCCAGCAGCACGCGGGCCGGGGGAGGGGAGCGGAACATCGTCGGGATAAGGTGCGGATGTTGAGGGGGTGGGTCAATCGGCTATCTTGGACGGAACGTCCTCGCTCCTCGCTTCTCCGTCCACGGGAACTCCCCAGATGAACGTCTCCTTCCTCGGCCTCGGCGCGATCGGCACGCCGATGGCGGCGCGGCTCGTCGGCGCCGGCCACGCGGTCGCGGTGTGGAACCGCACCCGCGCCCGGGCCGACGCCTTCGGCGCGGAGCACGGCGCGCGCGTGGCCTCGACCCCGCGCGAGGCCGCGATCGGCGCCGCGATCGTGCTCACCTGCCTGCCCACCTCCCGCGAGGTCGAGGCGCTGCTCGACGCCGCCGACGAGCTCGCGGCCGGGCTCGCGTCGGGCGCGCTCCTCGTGGACTGCACCTCGGGCGATCCCGCGACCTCGCGGCGCGTCGCGGCGCGGCTGGCGGGGCAGGGGGTCGGGTTCGTGGACGCGCCGGTGAGCGGCGGCCCTCCCGGGGCGGCCGCCGGCGCGCTCACCGTGATGGTCGGCGGCGAGGCGGCGCTGTTCGAGCGCGCCCGCCCGGTGCTGGCCGCCTTCGGCAAGCGGGTGGAGCACGTGGGGCCGGTCGGCGCGGGGCACGCGCTCAAGGCCGTGAACAACGCGCTGCTCGCCACCAACATCCTCGCCTGCGCCGAGGGGCTCACGGCGCTCGTCAAGGCGGGCGTGCCGGCCGCCAAGGCGGTCGAGGTGCTCAACGCCTCGAGCGGGGCGTCGTTCGTGAGCCAGGCGCTGGTGCCCGACCGGGTCCTGACCGGGACCTGGCCCCGGCTTTTCCGCCTGGCGCTGCTCGACAAGGACGTGGGGATCGCGCTCGAGGTCCTCGCCGCGGCGGGCGTGCCGGGGCCGCTGCTCGGCCGGGTGCGCGACCTCACCCAGCAGCTCCGCGCCGAGCTCGGCGAGCAGGCCGACTATCTCGACCCGATCCGTCGCGCGGAACGCCAGGCAGGCGTCGAGATCCGCGCGTGACCCTTGCCGCCGACCGGGGGAGGGGCGACCTTTGCACTCCCTTCTTCTTCGACCGGCGTCGCGATGGGTGATTGGGGCACGACCGAACGCATCGAGTCCGAGGTCTTCCTCGGCGACGGCACGCGCCTCGTCGGCGCGCTGTTCGTGCAGGGGCGGGTGCCCCAGCACGACGGCGCCGAGACGCTGGTCGAGATGCTCAACCGGCCGGAGCCGTTCACGGTCGTGAGCCTCGCCGAGGGGGGCGTCGTGTTCGTCGCGAAGGCGCAGCTGGCGCTCATCGCCGCCGACCCGCAGGTGCCGAGCACCGGCGCCGAGCTGGACGAGGACCGCCATTCCGCGGCCAAGATGATCGGCCTCGAGATCGAGATGGTCGGCGGCCGGGTGCTCCGTGGGTGGGCCGCGCTCGAACTTCCCCCGACGCGCGCCCGCGCGCTCGACTTCCTCAACAGTGCGGGACCGTTCTTCGCCGTGACGACCCACGCCGTCCATTGGGTCGTCCATCGCAGCTTCGTCCGCGGCGTCCGCCCGCTCGACTGAACCCGTCCATGGCCCGAATCGACAAGTTCATCCAGGTCCTCGCCGACCAGAAGGCCGACGCGCTCGAGCTCGCCAACGGGCGGCCGGCCGCGCTCGTCACCGCGGCCGGCCTGCGGCCGCTCACGAAGGACCCCGTCACCACGGCGCAGGTCGTGGCGCTGCTGCGCGAGGTCGCGCCGCCGCCGGCCGCGGCGGAACTCGCCGCGGGGACCGACGCGTCGTTCGCCTACGCTTCGCCCGCGGGCGCCGTCCAGGTGGCGTATCACGCCGGCGACGGCTCGGCCCGGATCCAGTTCGGCACCGCGCCCGCCGCCCCAGCCCGGACCTCCGGCGCGACCGCCCGGCCGTCGGGGGCGCAGGCGCGGGTCTCGGCGCCGGCCGGCCACTCGCCGCCGCCCACCCGGCCGTCGCAGATGTACAAGGCGGTCGTCGAGGACCTCGACGGCCCGCGCCGGCGGATGGAGGAGCTCTTCGCGCTGCTGGTCTCGACCAAGTCGTCGGACCTCCACCTCCGCACCGGCGAGCCGCCGGTGCTCCGGACTCACGGCGAGATGCACCGGACCGAGGGCGCGCCGCTCGCGGAAGGCGAGCTCGAGACGATGCTCCGGAGCGTCATGACCCCCAAGTCGCTCGGCGAGTACCAGGAGCGGAACGACACCGACTGGGCCTACGAGATCACCGACCTCGCCCGGTTCCGCTGCAACGCCGGGCGCGACCGGCTCGGGCCCTTCGGCGTCTTCCGGGTCATCCCGACCAACGTGCTGACCGCCGAGCAGCTGGGGCTCAGCAAGGAGATCCAGAACCTCGCCTACCTGACCAAGGGGCTGGTCGTGGTCACCGGGCCGACCGGGTCGGGCAAGTCCACCACGCTCGCCGCCATCGTGGACCTCGTGAACCGCGTCCGCGCGGACCACATCATCACGATCGAGGACCCGATCGAGTTCGTGCACAAGAGCCAGAA
>CAMLHU010000237.1 GCA_946479825.1 uncultured Gemmatimonadota bacterium | reverse complement strand
GCCGCCGTCTGGGCGTCGACGGGATGGGTGAGTGCGACGATCCCGCCGAAGGCGGAGACGGGGTCGGTGGCGAGCGCCTTGGTGTAGGCCTCCTCCGCGCTCCCGCCGATGGCGATGCCGCAGGGGGTCGTATGCTTGATGATCACGCAGGCCGGACGGTTGCCCCAGAGCGACACCGCCATCGCCGCCGCGTCGATGTCGAGCAGGTTGTTGAAGGAGAGTTCCTTCCCCTGGCGCTGGGTCAGGTCGCCCATCCCGCGGGGCTCCTCCGTCACGTACAGGGCCGCCCGCTGGTCGGGGTTCTCGCCGTAGCGCAGCGACTGCGCCCGCCGCAGCGACACCGAGAGCACCGCCGGGAGCTCGCTCTCCCCGGCCGCGAGATAGTTGGCGATCGCCGCGTCGTAGTCGCCGGTGTGGGCGAAGACCTTGGCCGCCAGCTCGCGCCGGGTGGCCTCGGGGACCGCGCCCGCCCGGAGGAGCTCGAGCACCGGCGGGTAGTCGGACGGGTCCACCACCACCACCACGTCGGCGTGGTTCTTGGCCGCGGAGCGCAGCATCGAGGGGCCGCCGATGTCGATGTTCTCGATCGCGTCCTCGAAGGAGACGTTGGCCCGCGCCACGGTGGCCTGGAACGGATAGAGGTTGACGGCGACGAGGTCGATCGGCTGGAGCCCGTGCTGGGCCATCGCCTCGCGGTGGGGAGCGAGGTCGCGCCGGAAGAGGATCCCGGCGTGGACGGCGGGGTGGAGCGTCTTGACCCGCCCGTCGAGGATCTCGGGGAACCCGGTCACCCGGTCCACCGGCGTCACCGGGACGCCGGCGTCGGCGAGCGCCTTCGCGGTGCCGCCGGTCGAGATGATCTCCCAGCCGAGCTTGACGAGCCCCTGGGCAAAGGAGACCACGCCGCGCTTGTCGCTGACGGAGATCAGGGCACGAGGCATCGGCTCACGCTCGCAGGGGTTCGAGGTCGGGGCCCAGGGGGACGGGATGGCCCGCCCGGGCGGCGGCAAGGACCACGCGCGGCAGGAGCCGGTGCTCCTCGGCGAGGACGCGGGCGGCGAGGGTCTCGACCGTGTCGCCCGGCAGCACCGGGACCCGCGCCTGGGCGAGGATCGTCCCGCGGTCGTACTGCTCGTCCACCAGGTGCACGGTAGGGCCCGATTCGCGCACGCCGCTCGCCAGCACCGCCCGGTGCACCCGCTCGCCGTACATCCCCGGCCCGCCGAAGTCCGGCAGCAGGGCGGGGTGGATGTTGAGCATCCGGCCGCGATACGCCGCCACCACCGCCGCCGGGACCAGCTTGAGGTAGCCCGCCAGTACCACCAGGTCGATCCGGTGCGCCCGGAGCAGCGCGAGCCAGGCCTTTCCGTCGGCCGGGTCGGCCAGCACTTCGGCCGGGACCCCGTGGCGCCGCGCCCGCTCGAGCCCCCCGGCGGTCGCCTTGTTGCTCAGCACCAACGCGACCTCGGCCGGGCCGCCCGGGGTCAGCGCGTCGAGCAATGCCTGGAGGTTGGTCCCGCCACCGGAGACGGCGACCGCGACGCGGAGCGGCATGGCGGCAATATAGCCGGGAGCGGCGAGGGGTGAGGAGTGAGCGCCGCCCTCAACCCTGCGCCCGCTCCGGGTCCACCAGCTCCGCGAACTTGGCCCGCAACTTGGCCACCTTCGGCGCGATCATCGCCTGGCAGTAGGCCCGGTCCGGGTTCCGGCGATAGTACCCGTGGTGGTACGCCTCGGCGGGGTAGAACGGGCCCAGCGGCACGACCTCCGTGACGATCGGCGCGGGGAATACCCGCTCGCGTTCGAGCCCGGCGATCACCTCCCGCGCGATGCGCGCCTGCTCGTCCGATGCGGCGAAGATCGCCGAGCGATACTGGCTCCCGACGTCGGGACCCTGGCGGTCCTTCGTCGTCGGGTCGTGGAAGGCGAAGAAGAGCGTCACGAGGTCACGATACGACACGACCGCCGGGTCGAAGGCGATCTGCACCGCTTCGGCGTGACCGGTGAGGCCGGTGCACACGAGCTCGTAGGACGGGTCGGCCACGGCGCCGCCGGTGTAACCCGACGTCACCCGTGCCACACCCTTGAGTCGCTCGTACACGGCCTCGAGGCACCAGAAACACCCGCCCGCCAGGGTCGCCGTTTCCGTGGCCGCCATCAGCGCCCCTGACCCGTTGCGCCCAGGATGTGCGCCACCGCGTCACCCAACGTCCCGACCACTTCGAATCCCGCCGCCCGCGCAGTTGCCTCGTCCGAGGCTCCCTGGCCGGTCAGGACCAGGAGGCCGTGTCCGCCGAGCGTGCGGGCGGGCTCGACGTCGCGGAGGCGGTCGCCCACCCACCAGCTCCGCCCGAAGTCGATGCCGAACCGGGCGGCGGCGTCGCGGTACAGCTTGATCCCGGGCTTGCGGCAGTCGCAGGGGCCCGTGATGTCGGGGTGATGGGGGCAGTGGAAGTGCGCGTCGAGCCGGGCGCCGGCGGCCTGGGCGAGGAGTTCGTCGGTCCGCGCCTCGACGGCCCGGTACTGTGCCTCGGTGATGATCCCGCGGGCGATCCCGGACTGGTTGGTCGCCACGATGGCGAGCCACCCGGCGTCGTTGATCCGCCGGACCGCCTCCGCCGCGCCGGGGAGGAGCGTGACCGCCGAGGCGTCGTTGGCGTACCCGGTGTCGGCGATGATCGTGCCGTCGCGATCGAGGAAGACGGCGGGGTGGAGGGTCACGCGTCGGCCTCCAGCGCCCGGCGGAGCGCGGCGCCCACGTCGGCGATCGCGGCCTCGGGGAGGGTCCGCGGGTCGAGCAGCACCCGGCCGTCCTTGGCCCGCACGATCACCGGCGGCCGGCCGAGGCGGAGGCGGAGCGCGAGACCGTCGGCGCCGAGCGGGCCGGGGTCGAGCGAGACGAGCGTGGTCGGGAGGTCGGCGTCGGGAAAGCTGCCGCCGCCTACCGCCGAGCTCCCCGGGATGCACGCCGGGCGGAAGGCCGGCGGCGCCGCCGCGCGGAGCGCCTCGGCCCGGCGGGCGAGCGTGGCCTGGTCGAGCGTGAGCATCGCGAGCACCGGGATCTCGCGCCGGGCGCGGTCGGGCTCGGCGTAGAGCCGGAGGGTGGCCTCGAGCGCGGCGAGGGTGAGCTTGTCGGCGCGGAGCGCGCGCGCCATCGGGTGCTCGCGGCACCGCCGGACGAACTCCTTCCGGCCTACCAGGCACCCGGCCTGGGGACCGCCGAGCAGCTTGTCGCCGCTGAAGACGACGAGGTCGGCGCCGCTCGCGACCGCGTCGTTGACGCGCGGCTCGCCGGAGAGGCCCCACGGCGCCAGGTCGGCCAGGAGCCCGCTGCCGACGTCGTACAGGCACGGGATGCCGCGGGCGCGGGCCAGCACGGCGATCTCGGCGGGGGCGGGCGAGGCGACGAACCCGGTCTGCGCGAAGTTGGAGCGGTGCACGATGAGCACGGCGCCGGTCTCAGGTCCGATGGCGCGCTCGTAATCGGCGATGTGGGTCCGGTTGGTCGTGCCGACCTCGCGGAGGACCGCGCCGCTGGTCTCGAGGATCTCGGGGATCCGGAACGAGCCGCCGATCTCGATCAGCTCGCCGCGGGAGATGACCACCTCGCGCCCGCGGGCCAGCGCCTGCAGCGCCAGCACGAGCGCCCCCGCGGCGTTGTTGACGGCGAGCCCGTCCTCGGCGCCGGTGAGCTCCGCGAGCAGCGCGCGGGCGTGGTCCGCGCGGTGGCCGCGGGTGCCGGTCGGGAGGTCGAACTCGAGCGTGGAGTAGCCGCCCGCCACCTGGGCTACCGCCGCCTGCGCCGTGTCGGCGAGCGGCGCGCGGCCGAGGTTGGTGTGCAGCACCACCCCGGTGGCGTTGAGGACCGGATGAAGCGAGGGGGTCTCGTGCTCGGCGAGGCGT
>CAMLHU010000236.1 GCA_946479825.1 uncultured Gemmatimonadota bacterium | reverse complement strand
GGTGCTGATGCCCAGCCTGGTGCGGGTGGCGTTGTTGCCGCCGAGCGTGAACGTGTCGCCGTCCGTGCCCGTGAACCGCAGCTTGCCGCCCGAGTTGGCGACGGAGACGCCCGAGCCGGCGAGGGCGGCGTTGATCCCCACCTCGCCGACGCTGGTCCCGTTGAGCCGCACGTCCCGGATCCGGTCGGTGTAGGTGTGGTCGAGCACCGAGCGGCCGGTGCCCGCCTTGCCGTGATAGCCCAGCAGGAACGCGGCATCCCAGCCAAGTTCGATCCCATCCATCATCGACCAGGGCTTGGGGCCGCCGCTCAGCAGTTCGGCACGGGGGTCGAGGCGCTCGGCGAGGAGGTTCCGGTTATCCCAGTGCGCGTCGTTCACCAGCACACGGGTGGCGCCGGCGTCGAATGCGCCCGCGACGGCGGCGTTGACCTCCGCCGTCATCAGCTCGCGGGCGCGGAGATACTCGTGCCGGGTGGCGGCATCGTATGGGTCGGTCTGCGACCCGTGCACGATGCCCGCCACGCCCTCGAGGTCCGCCGAGACGTAGACGCGCACGGGTCAGCTCCCGAGCGCGGCGTCCACAGTCATCGGCACGGCCGCGAGGGCCCGGGAGATGATGCACCCCTTCTTGGTCTCTTCCGCCATCTGGCGGAACTCGGCTTCGGAAAGCCCCGGGACCACGCCCCGCGTCACGAGGTCGATCCCGGTGATGGCGAAGCCGCCCTCGACCTTGCCGAGGTGGACCGTTGCGGTGGTGGTGACGCTGGTCGCCACCTTCCCCTTGGCCGCGAGCGCGGCCGACAGCGCCATCGAGAAGCAGCCGGCGTGAGCCGCGCCGAGCAGTTCCTCGGGATTCGTGCCGGTGCCGCTCTCGAAGCGCGATGCGAACGAGTACGGGCCTTCGTAGGCCTTGCTGCCCAGGGTGACGGTGCCCTTGCCGGCCTTGAGGTCGCCGGTCCAGCGGGCGGTGGCGTTGCGGTCCATGACTGCTCCTCGCTGAGGGGGATGTCGGGATGGTGGGGGGAGGTCAGTACATCCTGCCGCCGAGCGGGACCTCCCGTTCCGGCTCGAGGAGGACGACGGCGCCGTCGGCATCCGGGAGCCCGAGCACCAGGACCTCGGAGACGACGCCGGCGACGTTGCGGGTGCCGAGGTTCATCGCCGCCACGACCTGGCGGCCGACGAGCTCGGCGGGGGTGTAGTGGACGGTCAGCTGGGCGCTCGACGTACGGACGCCGAGCGGCCCGAAGTCGATGCGCAGCACGTAGGCCGGCTTCCGGGCCTTCGCGTTCACCGTGGCCTCGATCACCCGCCCGACCCGGACGTCGAGTGCGCCGAACGCCTCGACCGGGTCTGTCACGCCAATGCCTGGTCCAGGTCGGCGATCAGGTCGTCCGGATGTTCGAGGCCGATCGACAGGCGGAGAAGCGATTCCGGGGTGGTCGAGTACTGCCCCTCGACCGAGCGCCGGTGCTCGATGAGGCTTTCGGTGCCGCCGAGGCTGGTGGCACGCAGGAACACCTTGACGCGGCCGGCCACCGCCAGCGCGCGCTCCGCGCCGCCCGTCACCTCGATCGAGAGCATGCCGCCGAAGGCCGACATCTGGCGTCGCGCGATCGCGTGGCCGGGGTGCGACGGCAGTCCCGGGAAATGGACGGCGGTGACGCCCTTCCGCCCGGCGAGGAATTCGGCCACCCGGGCCGCGTTCTCGCAGTGGGTCCGCATCCGGCTCGGCAGGCTCCGCAGGCCGCGGGTGACGAGCCAGCAGTCGAACGGTCCCGGCACGGCGCCGCCGGTCTGCTGGAACGTGCGGATCCGCTCGAAGAACCCGGCGGCGTCGCGGGCGACGATCGCGCCGCCCAGGACGTCGCTGTGCCCGCCCATGTACTTGGTGGTCGAGTGGAGCACCAGGTCGGCGCCGAGCGCGATGGGCCGCTGGAGCGCCGGCGTGGCCCAGGTGTTGTCCACCAGGAGCGGAATGCCGCGGGCGCGGGCGAGCGCGGCCAGCGCGGCGATGTCGGTGACCCGGAGGAGCGGGTTCGACGGCGTCTCGACCCAGATGAGCCGCGTGCGCGGGGTGATCGCGCGTTCGGCGGCGCCGGCGTCGGTCAGGTCGGCGAAGGTGAAGGCCAGGCCCCAGCGCTCGAACTGGTCGCGGAGGAGCGTGCGCACGCCGTGATAGACGTCGGCAGGCGCGACGACGTGGTCGCCGGGGGAGAGGGACTGGAAGACCGCGAGCGCGGCGGCCTGGCCCGACCCGAACGCCGCGGCTGCGGCGCCGCCTTCGAGCGTGGCGAGGGCGCCCTCGAGCGCGGCCCGCCCGGGGTTGCCGGTCCGCGCGTAGATGTAGCCGTGCGGATAGCTCCCGTCCGCGGCGCGCTCGAAGGTCGTGGCGAGGTGGATCGGCGGGACGGCGGCCCCGGTGACCGGGTCGGGATGGAGTCCGGCGTGGGCGGCGAGGGTCTCGAACCGGGGCGCGCGGTCGCTGTCGCTCACACGAGCTCCCCGCGGAGCACGGTCACGGCCTGGCCGCCGAGGCGGACCCGGTCGGGGCCGACGTGGACGCGCAGCACCCCGCCGCGGTCCGAGATCTGGTGGGCCAGAAGGTCGGTGCGGCCCAACCGGGCGGCCCAGTAAGGTCCGAGCATGCAGTGGGCCGACCCGGTGACCGGATCTTCGGCGATCCCCGCCCCGGGGGCGAAGAACCGCGAGACGAAGTCCACCCCGGGGGTGTCGCCCGGGGCGGTGACCGCGATGCCGCGGGCGGTGAGTTCGCCGAGCAGCCGGATGTCCGGCGCCAGCTCCCGGACCACGGCCGCGGACTCGACCTCGACGAGGTAGTCGAACCTGCCCTGACCCGTATGCACGATCGGGGCGTGAAGTGCCTCGACCAGTTCGGCGGGGGCGGGCGTGTCCTCGGGGACGTCGCTCGGGAAGTCGAGCTCGATCCAGCCGTCGCGCCGGGTGGCCGTCAGGCGCCCGCTCCGGGTGTCGAACTTGGCGGGGGCGCCGGGCTTGAGCTTGCCCGTCTCCCAGAGCGCGTGGGCCGAGGCGAGCGTGGCGTGCCCGCAGAGGTCCACTTCGACGGTCGGCGTGAACCAGCGCAGGCGCCACGCCTCGCCCTCGGCGTGGAGGAACGCGGTCTCCGACAGGTTCATCTCGCGCGCGACGGCGCGCAGCCAGGCGTCGTCGCGGGGTCCGTCCAGGAGGCAGACGGCGGCGGGGTTGCCGCGGTAGGGCGTGTCGGTGAAGGCGTCCACCTGGATGATCGTCGTCGGCATCGTCTCACGCAGAGCAAGAAGGAACGGGGCGCAGGCCGGTCACGCCGCGGTCCCGATGATGGCGTCCACTTCGACCTCGACCAGCATCCGCGGATCGATCAGCGCGGCGACCTGCACCATCGTCGCGGCGGGCCGGATGTCGCCGAAGACCTCGCCGTGGGCCCGGCCAACATCCTCCCAGCGCGCGATGTCGGTCACGTAGACGCGGGTCCGTACCACGTCGGCGAACGAGGCGCCAGCGGCCGCCAGCGCCTGCCCGACGTTCGCCAGCGCCTGGCGCATCTGGGTGTACGGGTCGCCTTCGCCCACGACGCGCCCGTCCGGGCCGGTGGCGGTGGTGCCGGCCACGTGCACGGCGTTTCCCACCCGGACGGCCCGCGAGTAGCCCACGATCGGCTCCCACGGCGCCCCGCTCGCGATCAGCTGTCGCGCCATCACGCTTCCCGGTCAGGTCGCACGGAAACTAAGGGGCGCCCCGGCGCGCCGCGAGGCCGCTCAGCCGGCGTGGTGGCAGGCGACCTGGCTCTGGCCAACGGGGTGGAGCTCCGGCCGCTCGGTCCGGCACCTGGCGTCGAGGGCGGGGTGGGCGCAGCGCGGGTGGAACGGACATCCGGGCGGGGGTGCGGACGGG
>CAMLHU010000235.1 GCA_946479825.1 uncultured Gemmatimonadota bacterium | reverse complement strand
AGCTCGGGCGGCAGGTCCTGCTTGTTGTACTGGAACACCGTCGGGAACTGCCGCACGTCCACCCCCTGCTCCAGCAGGTTGCCCTGCAGGTTCTGCAGGCTCTCGATGTTGTCCTCGAGGCGGCGGCCCTGGCTGTCGGCCACGAACACCACCCCGTCCGCCCCCTGCAGCACCAGCTTCCGGGTCGCGTTGTAGTACACCTGCCCCGGGACGGTGTAGAGCTGGAACCGGGTGGTGAAGCCCGAGATCTGCCCCAGCTCGAGCGGCAGGAAGTCGAAGAACAGCGTCCGGTCGGTCTGGGTCGCGAGCGAGACCATCCGCCCGCGGCGCGTGTCGGGGACCCGGCCGTAGATGTAGTGCAGGTTCGTCGTCTTGCCCGAACGTCCCGGGCCGTAGTAGACGATCTTGCAGGTGATCTCGCGGGTCGTGAAGTTGACGAGGGACATGGGCCTCAGCGTCCGAAGAGCGAGCGCAGGCTCGCGTTGAGCTCGTGTTCGAAGTTCTCGGCGAGCACCGGCGCGGGGGGCGGCGCCTCGGGCGCCGCGGCCGCGAGATCCTTCACGAGCTGCTCGAAGAACAGCTGCACCAGGCCGAGCGAGGTGTCGTTCCCGAACACCACCAGCGCCACCCACCGCCCCCGCGGCGTGTCGAACGGCGCCAGGAAGTGCGCCTGCTCGGCGCCCTGGTGCACCGCCACCTGGAACGGCCCGGTCGACAGCGTCCGCGCCAGCTCCCCGGTCGAGGCGACGATGCCGGCGCCGAGCGCCGCGACGCCCATCACGTCCACGGCGCGCACGAACCCGTGCTGCGCCACCACCTGGCCCGACGACGTCATCAGCAGCACCAGCCGAGCCTGCGACTCGGCCAGGAACGCCTCCAGCGGCGCCACCACCCAGGGCTCGACCGCGCGCATCAGACCACCTGCTCCGCCGCCCGGAACATCTCGAGCCGCGCCAGTCCCGCGTTCACCCCCGGCTCCGCCACCGCCACGATCAGCAGCTCCTCGCCGTGCGGGGCCACGAGCAGCGTCCCGCCGGCGGCCTGCAGCTGCAGGAACCGCGGCGCGCCGCGCCCCGCCGCCGCGGTGGCCCGCCCGATCCGCCCCGCGAGGCTCGCGGCCAGCGCCGCGACGGCGTTGCCCTTGATCTCGTCCATCAGCGCCTCGGCCACCACCACGCCGTCCGACGCGGCGACGACCATCGCCCCGCGGATCCCCGGCACCCGGGTCACGAGCTCCAGCGCCGACGCCCAGGCCGTCACGCGATCCCCTCCAGCCACGCGCGCGCCGCTCCCGCCGCGCGCTCGGCCAGCTTGTGCAGCCGCCCCATCGGCACGCTCGCGTCGCGCACCACGAGGAGCAGCGACTCGGAATTGGCCGGGACCACCGCCGCGTTGCCGCCGGGCGCCTCGACCACCACGGCCTGCCAAGCGCCGAGTTCGAGCAGCCGCACGGTCCGCTGCGCCTCGCGCGACACGCCGGCCAGGTGCGCGGCCACGACGTCGGCGACGTCGGTCCCCGCCGGGTCGAGCAAGCCCCCGCCCAACCGCAGCCCCTGCGTGTCCACCAGCAGCAGACCGTTCTCCGCTCCCTCGAGCCCGGCAAAGACCGCCGCGCGCGTGGCCGAGGCGTCGGCGGGCTCGTCCGCGGGGGGCGCGGCGGGGGTGGGGGCCGGTGCCGGCGCGACGGGGGCGGCCCCGCCGGCGCCGAGCTCCCCGCGCAACCGGGCCACGACCCCCTGCAGGCTTGGGTCGTCGGGGGCGTCGGCCAGGGCGCGCTCGAGGTGCTCGAGGGCGCGGGCCGCGTCTCCCGCCTTGTAATAAAGGAAGCCCAGCCCCTTGTGCGCCCCCACGTGCTGGGGGTCGAGCCGCACGGCCATGTCCCATTCGTCGAACGCCCGCTCGAAGTCCTGCCGGTCCACCAGGATCCGCGCCAGCAGGTCGTGGGCGTCCGGCAGGTGCGGATACCGGCCGAGCCCGGCGACCGCGACCTTCTGCGCGGCCTCGAGCTGCCCCCGGCGCCGGAGCGCCTCGCCGAGCGGGAGGAAGACGAGGCTCGCGGGGTCGGCGGCGAGCTGCGCCGTGAGCGCGCGGATGTCGTCAGTCACGGCTCCCCCGGAACACGGCGTCGAGCATCCTGGCGCCTTCGCGGGCGCGCTCCACCTGCGGTGCGGCCACCTGCTCCTCGGGGGCCAGGTCGGGGAGCGCGGCCCAGCGGTCGAGCTGCTCCGCCCCCTCCCGGAAGCGGCCGGCGGCCACGAGGCTCATCCCGAGAAGCCGGTGGGCGGCGGCCGAACCCTCGTCGAATTGTAACGTGCGGCGGAACGCCTCGGCGGCGTCGGCGGCCCGGCCGCTCGAGAGCAGCGCGCGGCCGAGCACCAGGTGCGCCATCGCCTCCCGCGGGTGCGAGGCCACGACTTCCTGCGCCGCGAGCAGCGCGGCGGCGGCGTCGCCCGAGGCGAGCCGGTCTTCGGTCCGGGCGATGAGGATCGCCAGGTCGCGCCCTTGCCCCGGCACGGTGGCGCGGGCGGGGTGCTCGAGCTGGACCACCCCCGCGCTCGCGAGCCCGAAGAGGATCTTGGCGATGTCGAACTCCGACCGGCCCAGCGCCTCGGCCACGCCGCGCACGTCGCGCTCGCCGTCGGTGACCGCCAGCACCTCCCACTCCTCGGGGAGCAGGTCGAGCCCGCCGGAGTCGCCGCCACCGTCGCCGGCGAGCCGGGGGATGATGCCGAGGTGCGGAATGCGCTGCTGGATCTGCGACCACTCGTCGATCCGGCGGGCGCCCTCCATCAGCAGCGCCTCGGTCGGGATCCGGACGTTGGCCTCCGCGATCCCGGTGGCCTCCCCTTCCTCGAACGAAAAGTAGCCCTCGGACCAGCTCATCAGCTCGAAGATCACTTCCTCGACCTGCGCCCGGACCTGCCGCGTGAGTTCGCGGCGGGTGACGGCGCCGATCTCGACCAGCAGCTCGCCGAGCCGGCGGGGGTCGCCCGCCTTCTGCATGTCGCGGGCGCGGGTGAGGTCCTCCTGCGAGATCTTCCCCGCCGAGAGCAGCACCGTGCCGAGCGGGTGCGGGTTGGAGCGGATCTCGGCGGAGATCACGGCGCCCTGCTCGAAGACGACGGTGCCGGCGTTCTGCCGGAGCTCGGAGGACACGCGCAGGATCCCGGTCTTCCGGCTCAGGTCGAGCAGCTGGAAGACGTCGTGGATGCCGAGTTCCTTGAGCGGCCCTTCGATCGCCATCGCTCACCCTCCCCGTTGGGCGAAGATGTGCTGGAGATCGCGGGCCGAGCGGGCGTTGCGCCGCGCCTGCTGGGCCAGGTCGTCGCCCGGCGCCAGCTGGACCACCCGTTCCCAGGCCTGGATGGCCTCGGGATACCGGCGGAGCTGGGCCAGCGACTGGGCCAGCCAGTAGTGCGCCTCGGCGCGTTCCGCGTCGAACTTGAGCAGCCGGGTGAACGCCTCGAGCGCGCGGTCGGCGCGGTTGTCGTCGAGCAGCGCGCGGCCGAGGAGGCCGAGGGCGTCGAGCTCGTACGGGTCGGTCTCGAGCACCGGGATGAGCAGGTCCACCGCCGCCGCCGGCGACTCGGTCCGCCGGACCAGGTCGGCCAGGGCGAGCGTCGCGTCCACGAAGGTCGGGAGCAGGTCGAGCGCGCGCTCATAGGCGGCGCGGGCCTCGCCGCGGCGGGCCTGGCGGTCTTCCACCTGCCCGAGCCCGTACCACACCTGCGCCAGCGAGCCGTCGAGTTCGAGGGCGGCGTGGTAGGCCGCCGAGGCCGCCGTGAGGTCGCCCAGGCGGGTGGCCACCTCGGCCTGCAGCTGGTGGAGGTCGGGGCGGCCGGGGGCGCGGGCCTGGGCGGCGCGGATGTACTCGAGGGCGCCGACGGCGTTGCCGCCGGCCGCGCGGGCCCGG
>CAMLHU010000234.1 GCA_946479825.1 uncultured Gemmatimonadota bacterium | reverse complement strand
CGTCTGGACGAGGAGCGCTGGGTGGTCGCTGCCGGGGGGCATCCACGCCGACACCCGCCGGTCGGGCCCGAGCGCGCCGGTCGAGTCGCGGGCGGGGGCCCAGCTCACGTCGGCGTGCAAGCCGATGAGGCCGAGATACCGGTCGTAGGGGATCGGCTTCGCGCCTCGAACGTGATCGGCGAAGAACTTGGTCATCCGGCAGCGGCAGACCGCCGCGACCGCCGCCTCGACGCCCTTCGTCGTGAAGCCGGAGTCGGCCGAGTAGCGCTCCAGCATCAGGCGCATCACGTCGTCGAGCGAGCGGTCGCCGTGGGTGGCGCTGCGGATGACGAGGACGAGGACGGTGCCGAGGAGCTCGCCCTGGGTGTGGACGCTCGCTGAGTAGTCGCCGAGGAGGCCGGGGTCCTCGGCGAACGCCGCGCGGCTCACACGCTCGGCGGAGAACTTCGCGTTCCCGGGCCACGCCAGGTAGCTCGCGATGACCGCGGCGACGTGGGCCGCTCGGCTTGAGTCGCGAGTGGGGAGTTGAGCCCGGCGGAGGAGCAGGTCGGCGTAGTACATCGACAGCCCCTCGGTGAACCAGAGCCCGCCGGTGGCCGGCTGGCCCCGATAGCTCACGTCCCCCCACTCCGCCGGGTGGATCCGGAGTCCGTTCCAGGCGTGGAAGAACTCGTGGGCCGTCTCCATCAGCGCCGAGTTCGGATCGCGGGCCAGGTCGGCGCTTGAGGCGCCGATCGTCAATGCGTTGAGGTGCTCGAGCGCGCCGACGGCGTTGTCCTGGAACAGGAACGTGTAGTCGCGGTACGGCGCCCGGCCGAACAGCGCGATCCCCTCGCGGGCGATCCCCTCGATGCCACGCACGAACGCCAGCGTGTCGAACAACTGCGCCGTGGGGAGCGACCAGTACACGATCCGGTGCGGCACCCCGCCCACGCTGAAGTGTCGGTCGCGGAAGGTGCCGATCAGGATCGGCGCGTCCACCAGCACGCCGACCGAAGGGGCGAAGAACGTCCGCGGGTCGGCGGTGGGCTCGAGCCCGGTGGCGGCGTTCCAGCCGAACGGGAGGTCGAGCGTCACCCAGGCGGGAGCGAGCGTGAAGCCGTCGAGGTACAGCAGGCTCTGCGGGCCGCCGATCAGCCCGCCGTCGCGCGCCAGGAAGGGGCGCCACGCCGCGCGGACGGGCACCGGCGGCGGCAGGTGCATCCGGTACCGGACGATCGCCTTGCCGCCGGGCGCCGTGACCGCCCAGAGGGCGTTGCCGACGCGGGTGACCCGTGCCGGGCCGGCGGCCGTCTCCACCCGGAGCCCTTCCACGTAGCGCCAGTAGCGGTCGTCGTACTCCGGGTGCTTCACCATCGCGAGCCGGAAGGTGTCCGGCAGGTCGGCGAGCCGGATCTCGACCGAGAAGCCCGACAGGTCGGTCGTGTCCACGTGAATGACGTAGTTCACGACCGGCGTGGCCGGCCCGGTACGCACCTCCACGGCGTCGGACGGGTGGCGGAGGGGGTTCTGCGCCGCGCCGGCGACGGGGACGAGCAGGAGGGCGGTCAGGAGCGCGCGGGAGGGCCGCATTCGGGATCCGAGCCGGGAGGAAGACCCGCCAAAGGTAACCGGCGGCAGGAGGCCCCGGGGCTTGCCATTGGTGCGGCCATTGATAATAATTCGCTTATGAAACTAATGAGCGATGCGGTGCTCGAGACCTGTCTGCTGGTCTCGCGCCTGATCCGCGCCGAGGCCCGGCGGAACCGGCCGGCCGGCCTTACGCTGTCGGAGTTCCGGGCGCTCGCCTACCTCGAGGCCTATTCCGGCGCCACCCTCACCGAGCTTGCGGAGTACGTCGGGCTGCGGCTCCCGACGGCGTCCAAGCTGGTCGAGGCGCTGCGGAAGGGCGGCAACCTGACCCGCCGGGAGGACCCGGCCGACCGGCGCCGCACGCTCCTCGCGCTCACCCCGAAGGGGAAGTCTCGGGTGGACGAGGCGATGCGGGTGGTCCGCGCCCACCTGCGCGAGCGGCTGAGCGGCCTCTCGCCCGACGAGCAGGACCTGGTCCGCCGGGCGATGGCCCTGCTCGAGCCGCTGGTCGCCCCGGCGCGCGCGCCCCTGGCCGAGGAGCCCGCCGATGTCCGCTGAGCGCGCGGCTCCGGGCAAATGGACCATCACCGGGACGGTGCTCACCGCCACGATGATGGCGGTGCTCGACTCGAGCATCGTGAACGTGGCGCTCCCCAACATGGCCGGGACCCTGGGCGCCACGATCGAGGAGATCACCTGGGTCGTCACCGCCTACATCCTGGCCAACGTGATCATCATGCCCATCATCGGCATGCTGAGCGCGCACCTGGGGCGGAAGAACATCTACATGGCGAGCGTGGGGCTCTTCACCATCGCCTCGATGGCGTGCGGCGCCGCGCACAACATGGCGGTCATCATCCTCTTCCGGATCATCCAGGGGCTGGGCGGCGGCGTGATGATCACGGTGTCGCAGGCCATCCTGCGGGAGACCTTCCCGCCGGAAGAGCAGGGGATGGCGATGGGCCTCTACGGGATGGGCGTGGTGCTCGCGCCCGCCTTCGGCCCGACGCTCGGCGGCTGGCTTACCGACACGTACTCGTGGCCGTGGATCTTCTACATCAACGTCCCCATCGGCGTCATCAACCTGCTCCTGGTCCAGCGGTACATCTTCGATCCGCCCTACCTGCGCCACGAGAAGGGGGACATCGACTTCCTCGGCGTGGGGCTCCTGACCGTCGGGCTCGGCTCGTTCCAGCTGATGCTCGAGAAGGGGCAGGAGAAGGACTGGTTCGACTCGTCGTTCATCACCTGGCTCGCGGTGATCGCCGCGGTCGGGACGGCGCTCTTCATCTGGCGTGAACTCAAGGCGCGGCACCCGGCCGTGAATCTCCGCATCCTGCGGAACGGACCGTTCACCGCCGCCACCTCGCTGGGCGGCATCCTGGGGATGGGGCTCTACGCGAGCCTCTTCATCCTCCCGCTCTTCCTGCAGAACAACCTCGGGTACCCGGCAATGAAGTCGGGGCTCGCGCTGATGCCGCGGAGTCTCGCGATGGCGGTGGGGATGCCGCTGGCCGGCCGGTACTACAACCAGCTCGGCCCCCGGGTGCTGATCGGGAGCGGGCTCGTGGTGAGCGCCTATTCGTTCTGGGCGCTTGGCCAGCTGAGTCCGCAGACCGGCTTCTGGGACATCTTCATCCCGCAGATGTGGCAGGGGGTGGGGTTCAGCCTGCTGTTCGTGGCGCTCTCCACCGCGGCGCTCTCGACCATCGAGCGGCCCCAGATCACCGCGGCCACCGGGCTCTACAACGTGGTGCGCCAGGTGTTCGGCAGCATCGGCATCGCCATCGCCGCGACCCAGATCACGACCGGGATGGACCGCGCGTTCGCGACCCTCACCACCCACGTGACGCTCTACGACGCCGGCACCCGCCACTGGCTCGCGATGGTGACCGGCGCGATGCGCCGCCTCGGCGCCGGCCCCGGTCTCGCCCAGGAGAAGGCCCTCGCGCTCCTCAAGGGGAGCCTCTTCGCCCAGGCCGCCGTGCTGGCCTATAACCACGTGTTCCTGATGATCGCGATCCTGTTCGTGATCTCGATGCCGCTGGTGCTCCTCATCCGCGGCGGCGAGCCGATGGAAGGGGTGGAGATCTCGCTGGAGTAGTGGTCGGCAAGGTCCGGGCGGCACTCCACGTGCCGCCCGGTCCCCTTGACGCCCGTCCCGCCGCGTTGAGGATTACCTCTTGCCTCTCACCTCTCACCGCTCACCGCTGACCGCTCACCCCTGACCCCTGATCCCTGACCGCTGACCCCTGGGCCCCCCCCCCCCAAACCCCCCCCCCCCCCCCCACACCCCCCCCCCCCCAAACACAAAAAGAGAGGAGGAGCCGCCGGGGGGGGGGGGGGGG
>CAMLHU010000233.1 GCA_946479825.1 uncultured Gemmatimonadota bacterium | reverse complement strand
CGGACCACATCATCACGATCGAGGACCCGATCGAGTTCGTGCACAAGAGCCAGAAATGCATCGTGACCCAGCGGGAGGTCGGGCTCCACACCCAGGGGTTCAAGCACGCGCTCCGGGCCGCGCTGCGCGAGGACCCCGACATCGTGCTGGTCGGCGAAATGCGCGACCTCGAGACCGTGGCCATCGCCATCGAGACGGCCGAGACCGGGCACCTCGTGTTCGGCACGCTGCACACCACCACGGCGGCCTCGACCATCGACCGCATCATCGACCAGTTCCCGGCCGACCGGCAGTCGCAGATCCGGGTGATGCTCTCGGAGTCGCTCAAGGGCGTGATCGCGCAGACGCTGTGCAAGAAGGTCGGCGGCGGCCGGGTGGCCGCGCGCGAGGTGCTCATCACCAACTCGGCGATCTCGAACCTCATCCGCGAGGGGAAGACGTTCCAGATCCCGTCCATCATGCAGACCAACAAGAAGGCCGGCATGGTGACGATGAACGACGCCCTCATGGAACTGGTGGACGGCAAGCAGGTCGAGCCGCAGGAGGCCTACATGAAGTCGATCGACAAGTCGGCCTTCGCGGCGGCGCTCAAGGCCAAGCGGCACGACACCTCGTTCCTGGAGTCGATGAAGGACCAGTGAGCACCGACGCCCCCATCGTCGTCCTGGTCGAGCCGCAGGACCTCGTCAACATCGCCAGCGTGGTCCGGATCGCGAAGAACTTCGCGCTGGCCCAGGTGCGCCTGGTCCGGCCGCGGGTGTTCGACGCCTACCGGATCGAGGGGATCGCGCACAACACCCAGGACGTCATCGACGCGATCGGGCACTACGACTCGCTCGACGCCGCGCTGGCCGACTGCGTGTACGCCGTGGCGATGACCGCCCGCGGGCGCACCCACAAGCGGACCCTCCAGCGCCCGCGGCAGGCCGCCGCCGAGCTCACGGCCCGCCAGGCGGGCGGCCCGGTGGCGTTCGTGGCGGGGCGCGAGACCAGCGGCCTCACCAACGACGAGCTCGACCGCTGCCACGCCCTCGTCACCATCCCCACCAATCCCGACCACAGCTCGCTCAACCTGGCCCAGGCGGTCGCGGTCTTCGCCTACGAGACGATGCTGGCCCGGGGCGGGGAGGGGCTCGCCCTCAAGGGGCCCCGCCGGACCGCCGACGCCGCGCCGGCGGAGCTCCTCGAGCGGACCTTCGCCGACTGGGAGCGGGCGCTCTGGGCCATCGAGTTCTTCAAGACCCGCCAGCCGGCCACCGTGATGCGCTCGCTGCGCGAGATCCTCTTCCGCGCCGACCTCGACCACCGCGAAGCGGCCCTGGTCCGGGCGATGGGGATCGAGATCGTCCGGTTCTTCGAGCGGAAGGGGATCGCGCTCGATCCCGCTGCCCCCATCCCGCCCCCCGGGGCCTGACGCTCTACCATAACCGCAAGTCCCATATTATCTTACGGCGTACTCCCGACCACATTCCCCTGTCGCCAGGAGCCGCCGTGGGCCGATCCGCCGCCTATTGGGCGACGAACCTGTACCCCGACGCCCGCCAGGAACCCCGTCCCAGCGCGCCGTACCGCGACCTGCCGTCGCTGCCGGCCCAGCGCTTCCGCCAGCTCCGCGAAGGGCTGCAGAAGCTCCCCGGCGTGGCGGAGCACGTCCGATTCATGGGTCCGCAGTGGCGCTGGGCCTGGGAATACGCGCTCGGCAGCCGCAAGGTCTGCTGGATCCACCTGATGCGTGACAGCGTGAGCGCCACGTTCACCGTGAGCGACGACGAGGAGCGTCAGGCGCTCGCCCTGAGCAAGCTCGCGGCGCCGATCGTGAGCGCGATCCGCTACGGCCAGAAGACCGGGCCGGTCCGGTGGTGCTGGATCGAGTTCACCGACCGGAAGGCGGCGGAGGCCTTCCTCGGCTTCGCGCGGCGGAAGGTGGCGTGGTTGCAGGCCGAGGCCGCCGCGGCGGCGCCGGCGGCGCGGCGGAAGGCGGCGGGGTAACCGGGTGCACCGGGTCGGATCGGGCTCCGCACGCGCGATCGGCGTGCGGAGCCCGTTCATTTGCGAGATGTTTCCTCGGATAATGATCGCTTGAGGGTTGTTTCACGCCTTCCTGCGCTTATACTTGGTGCCCGTGGCGCGGGAGCGATCCGGCCTGCGTTCCCATTTCGTGAATTATTTCACAAGTCCTCGTTGACGTCGCCTGCGCGACGGCGACGTTGGTCTGACTGACGAGCGACGGTGACCGAGATGCGCAAGCGCGTGCTGATCAGCGGCGGAGTGCTCGCGATGGTAGGCCTGGCCCTGGTGCTCTGGTGGCGGCCGACCACGGCGCAGCAGGCGCCGGCCCCCCTCGACCCCGCCGTGGCGGCCCGCCTGACCGCCGCCGATTCCGCGCAGCTCAAGGGTCCCCGCCAGCCCATCTTCTTCCGGCACGACCTCCACGCCGGCCAGTTCAAGATCCCCTGCCAGTACTGCCACTACACGGTCTCCGTCTCCAACGAGCCGGGGATCCCGAGCCTGCAGACCTGCATGGGGTGTCACCTCGCCATCAGCGGCACCGACAGCACCAACAAGGCGGAGATCACCAAGCTCCGCACCGCGTGGTACGGCAAGAAGCCGGTGGAGTGGATCCGGGTGCACCGGGTGGCCAACCACGTGCACTTCCCGCACTCGGTGCACGTGAAGGCGCTGGGCCCGGTGGCCTGCGCCGCCTGCCACGGCAACGTCTCGCGGATGCCGCAGGTCTTCGCCGTGAACAACGTGCACAACATGGGGTGGTGCATCACCTGCCACCTCCAGCGCAACGTGAACCGCGACTGCACGGCGTGTCACTATTAGCGTCGCGGGTCAGGGGTCGTGGGTTCCGCTATCCGGAGCCGCCTGATCCACGACCCATGACCCACGACCCACGACCCACGACTCGCGACCCATATCTCCCCTTCGGGAGCCCTGATGTCTGACGACGCACCGAAGAACATCGATCGCCGCAAGTTCCTGACCGTGGTGGGCGTCACGGGCGCGGGAGCGGTGGCGCTGAGCGGCTGCTCGACCGACCGGATCGAGAAGCTGGTCCCGTACCTGGTCCAGTCCGAGGACCAGGTGCCGGGGATCCCGACCTACTACGCCAGCACCTGCACCGAATGCGCGGCGGGATGCGGGCTGCACGTGAAGACCCGCGAGGGTCGCGCGATCAAGCTCGAGGGGAACCCCGAGCATCCGGTGAACGCCGGCACGATCTGCAGCCGCGGCCAGTCGGCCCTGCAGGGGCTCTACAACCCCGACCGCCTCGCCGGGCCGATGGTGCGCGACGGCGCCGGCTGGAAGAGCGTGAGCTGGGACGACGCCGTGGCGCTCCTGGCCTCGAAGCTCGGCGCGGCCGGCGGCAAGGTGGCGGTGCTCTCGGGCGCGGGCCGCGGCACGTTCGACGACCTGCTGGCCGACTGGACCAAGGCCCAGGGTGGCACGCTGGTGCGCTACCAGCCGTTCGACCACGAGCCGGTGCGGCTCGCGGCGCAGCAGGTGTTCGGCGTCGACCAGCTGCCGACCCACGACTTCGGCAAGGCGAAGTACATCCTCTCCTTCGGCGCGGACTTCCTCGAGACCTGGGGGACGCCGGTCGAGCAGCAGCGCGGCTACGCCGAGGCCCACGGCTTCCGGGGCGCGGCGCCGGCGCGGCACGTGTTCCTGGCCCCGCGGATGTCGCTCACCGGGATGAACGCCGACGAGTGGCAGGCGGTGGCGCCGGGCGCCGAGGCGCTGGTCGCGCTCGCGATGGCCAACGTCATCCTGTCGGAGCGGATGGGCGGGCCGGCCGACGCCAACGCGCTGCGCAAGCCGCTGGCGGAATACACGGTGGACCGGGCGGCGCAGGCGTCGGGGCTCGCCGCCACGACGATCCAGCGGATCGCGCGGGAGTTCGCCGAGGCGCGGCCGTCGCTCG
>CAMLHU010000232.1 GCA_946479825.1 uncultured Gemmatimonadota bacterium | reverse complement strand
CTGGGCTAACGCCGCCTGCGCCGCCTCGGCGAGCGGCGCGCGGCCGAGGTTGGTGTGCAGCACCACTCCGGTGGCGTTGAGGACCGGATGAAGCGAGGGGGTCTCGTGCTCGGCGAGGCGTTCGCGGATGTCGGTGGCCCAGTCGTCGGGCGGGCCGGCGCGGCGTCGGGCCATTGCGAGCGACTCGCGCACCGCCGCCACCACCGCGTTCCGCGGCGCCTGGGTCAGCAGCGCCGCGATCCCCGGCTCGCGCAGCAGCCGGTCCACGCTCGGCAGGGTCCGGCGGGGGTCGCTCACGGCTTCGTGGGGGGCGGCGGGGCGGGCGGGAGGGAGTCGGCGCCCGCGTGCGCGCTGTCGGCCGGCGTACGCGTGGTGTCGGTCGCGGGCTTGGGCGGCGCCTTCGCCACCTGGAATCCGATCCCGCTCGAGCCGGCGACGTGGTTCGCGTTCCGCACCCCGGCGATCGTGACGTAGTACTTCCCGGCCGGCACGAGCGGAGCGCCGAGCCGGAGCACCAGGCGGTCGGGAAGGGGGGGACGGGACGCGATCAGCTTGAGCATCGCGCTGTCCACGGCCTGCCGCCGGCCCGGCCCTGCGGGGATCACCGGGGCAGGCGGCGGCGCCGCGGGCTTCTTCTTCGCCGAATCAGGACGGAGCTTCGCGAGCGAGTCGGCGCGGAGCGAATCGGCCAGCGCCTTGGCGCGGGCGCGGAGCGTGTCGTCGAGCGCCCGGGTGCGGAGCGCCGTCACGGGGACCGGCGTCGAGTCGGGGAGCGCCACCACGCGCACCCGCACCGAGTCGAACGGCTGCAGTGGATCGATCGGCTGGTTGAAGGTGAGGATCACCGACTCGCTGTCCTGCACCTGCGGCGGCGCAAGGCGCGGCCCGACCGTGTCGCGCTGGGCCATCCAGAGGACGGGGACGTGCGACGTGTCGCGCCCGGCCACCACGCGCACGCTGTCCCAGATCTCGCGGTACTGCCGCTTGCGGTCGCGGTTCTGGTCCCCCCAGGCGTAGAGCACGTAGGTGCCGGCGGGGAGGGGCCCGAAGGTGAAGCGGCCGGTCGAGTCGGCGGCCGAGGAATAGGCCAGGCTGTCGGGCTCGAGCACCGCGGAGAGCGCCGCGTTCCGGCCCGCCCGGCCGCCGGCCCAGTCCACCACCGTCCCCGTCAGCACCGCGCTCGGCAGCGGGGCGCCGGTGGTGAAGGTGACGACGTCGCCCGTCTTCATCTGGTTGCGCCGGAGGTCGGCGAGGCCGGGCAGGAGCTCCGCCCGGTACACCCGGCCGGGCTTCCACCCTTCCTTCGGGTGGACCGAGATCATCCCGCGGTGCCAGCGCACCACCGGCTGCGCCGACACCGGCGAGAGCAGCACCAGCCGCTCGAGGTCGCCGGTGCCGAGCCCGAAGTTGGGCGAGGTCCCCTCGGAGACCGTCTCGTCGAAGATGAACTGCACGTCGCCGGTGAATCCGGGGAGCACCGCGAGCGACTCGGGCCGGGTGGCGACGACCACCGGCGGCTTGACGTCCGGCGGCCCGCCGGGAGGAGGCGCCATCCGGGCGCAGGCAGCGGCGAGGAGCAGGGCGGGTGCCGCCCCACGCGCCTGCAGGCTCACCCGCACCCCAGACGCTTCCGCTTCTCCTCCAGCACCTCCACCTGCCGACCCCAGTCGGCGAGCTTGGCCCGTTCGTTCTCGACCACGTGGGCGGGGGCGCGGCTCGTGAACTGCTCGTTGCCGAGCTTCCGCTGCTGCGCCGCGACGAGCCCCTGCAGGCGGGCGCGCTCCTCGCCCAGTCGCGCGCATTCGCGGGCGAGATCGATGGCGCCGCCCAGCGGCACGAAGACCGGCGTGCCGTCAGCGAGCACCGCGTGGGCGCCGACGCCGTCCTCGGCGCCGCCGATGGAGAGGGAGGACAGCTTGGCGAGCCGGGTGATGGTGCCCAGCTCGGCCCGGAGCGCCGCCCGGGCCTCGGCCGCCGTCGGGTTCACCACCGCCGCGATCTGCTTCCCGGGCTCGATGTTGTACTCCGCCCGGATCTGGCGGATGGCGCCCACCAGCTCCTGCACCAGCGCGAAGTCGCGCAGGGCCGCGTCGTCCCGGGCGCGGGGGTCGCTCACGGGCCAGGCGGCGGTGGCGAGCCATTCGCCGGCCTGCCGCCCCGGGAGCTTCTGCCAGAGCTCCTCGGTGATGAACGGCATCACCGGGTGGAGCAGGCGGAGCGCCGTGTCGAAGACCCGGTAGGCCACGGCCCGCGCCACGTCGCCGCCGGGCTGGTCGCCGTAGAGCCGCGGCTTGATGAGCTCCACGTACCAGTCCGCGAAGTCGCTCCAGAGGAAGTGGTAGGCCGCCGCGGCCGCCTCGTTGAGCCGGAAGCGCGCGATCGCCTCGGTGGCGGCGGAGACCGCGGCCTCGCAGCGCGCGATGATCCACCGGTCGGCGAGGGTGAGTTCCTCCCGCCGCACGACGTTCCGGTGCCGGCCGGCGATGGGCCGCGGCGTCCCGTCGAGGTTGGTGAGCAGGAAGCGGCCGGCGTTCCAGAGCTTGTTGGCGAAGTTCCGGCCCGGCGCGAAGGAGATCTCGAGGTCGCGCGGGTCGAGGATCAGGTCGGTGCCGACCGCCATCCCGGACACCACCGTGTAGCGGAGCGCATCCGCGCCGTAGAGTCGCACCACGTCGAGCGGGTCGATCCCGTTCCCCAGCGACTTGGACATCTTGCGGTGCTGGGTGTCGCGCACGGTGCCGTGGAGATAGACCGTGGAGAACGGGATGTCGCCCTGGAACTCGATCCCGGCCATCACCATCCGGGCCACCCAGAAGAACAGGATCTCCGGCGCCGTGACCAGCGTGGTGCCGGGGTAGAAGCGGGCCAGGTCCTCGGTCCGGTCGGGCCAGCCGAGCGCGGAGAATGGGACGAGCCAGCTGGAGAACCAGGTGTCGAGCACGTCCTCGTCCTGGCGCACCGGGCCGTGGCACCCGGGGCAGGCGGTCACGTCGGTGCGGCTCACGGTCATCCGGCCGCAGCCGTCGCAGTACCAGACCGGGATCCGGTGGCCCCACCAGAGCTGGCGCGAGATGCACCAGTCGCGGATGTTCTCCATCCACTGGGCGTATTCCTCGCCCCGGCGCTCGGGGATGAACGTCAGCGTGCCGCTCCGGTACGCCGCGAGGGCGGGCTTCGCGAGCGGCGCCATCCGGACGAACCACTGGTCGCTGAGCCGCGGCTCCACCACCGTGTCGCAACGGTAGCAGTGGCCCACCGCGTGGCGGTGGTCTTCCACCTTGAGCAGGAGCCCGGCCGCCTCGAACTCGGCCACGACCTTCTTCCGGGCGTCGTAGCGGTCGAGGCCGCGGAAGCGCTCGGGCACCGCGTCGCTCATCCGGGCGTCGGGCGTCATCACGTCGATGACCGCGAGGTCGTGCCGCTTGCCGATCTCGAAGTCGGTGGGGTCGTGCGCGGGGGTGACCTTGACCGCGCCGCTCCCGAAGGCGGGGTCCACCGCCTCGTCGGCCACGATCGGGATCTCGCGGTCCACCAGCGGCACCCGGACCATCGTGCCGATCAGGTGGCGGTAGCGTTCGTCGTCGGGGTGCACCGCGATGCCGGTGTCGCCCAGCATCGTCTCGGGGCGCGTGGTGGCGACCACGATGTACTCGGGCGCGCCGCTCCCGGGGGCGCGCATCGCCGGCATCGCGAGGGTGGAGGCCAGGCTCGCGCCCGGCCCGCCCGCCTTGGGGACGAGCGGATAGCGCAGGTGCCAGATCTTCCCGTCCACCTCGCTCTTCTCGGCCTCTTCGTTGGAGAGCGCGGTGAGGCAGCGCGGGCACCAGTTGATGATGTAGTGCCCGCGGTAGACCAGCCCCTTTTCGTACAGCAGGACGAACACCTCGCGCACCGCGCGCGAGAGCCCCTCGTCCAGCGTGAAGTAGGTCCGGCCCCAGTCGCAGCTCGAG
>CAMLHU010000231.1 GCA_946479825.1 uncultured Gemmatimonadota bacterium | reverse complement strand
GGTCGTCGGGCTCGGCGGGCTTGAGGATGAACGCGGTGGCGCCGAGCCGGGTGGCGAGCGCCGCGTCCTCGGGCTCGGTGTAGGTGGCGGTGAAGACCACGAAGGGGATCTGCTGCAGCGCCGGGTCGGCCCGCCAGTGCCGGAGCAGGGTGTACCCGTCCATCACCGGCATCAGCAGGTCGCTCACCACGATGTCGGGCGGCGCCTGGCGCGCGCGTTCGAGCGCTTCCGCCCCGTGTCGCACGCGGACGACCTCCCACCCCTCGGAGCCGAACAGCGCCTCGAGGTATCGGAGGTTCGAATCGTGGTCGTCAACGATCAGGACGCGAATGGCCATCCTCGTGGAGCGCGTCGTGGAGCGCGTGCAGCAGTTCGTCGGTGGTGTACGGTTTCGAAAGATGGCGGATCCGCGGCCCGGACGGCACCCTTGCCCCCTCCGCGAGGCCGCTCACCGCGATGACCGGGATCTGGTCATCCACGTACCGCAGCGCCCGGATGGCCGTGGCGCCGTCCATCACCGGCATCATCATGTCGGTGAGCACCAGCGCGATCTCGGTGCCCCGCTGGGTGAATATCGCCACCGCCTCGGCGCCGTCCCCGGCGGTGACGGCCCGGTAGCCATTGGCCTCGAGGGTGCGCCGGGTCACCTCGCGGATCGCGGGTTCGTCGTCCACCACGAGGATCAGTTCTCCGCCGCCGCGGGGGGCCCGGCCGGCGGACGCCTCGTCGGCTGGGAGGGCGCCCTGGCCGCGGGCGGGGAGGAGGATCCTGAACGTGGTCCCCGCGCCGGGGGCGCTCCGCACCTGGATGGAGCCGCCGTGGCTCCGCACGATGGCGAGCGAGGTCGAGAGGCCGAGCCCGGTGCCCTTGCCGGGTTCCTTGGTGGTGAAGAACGGCTCGAAGATCCGCTCGACGACCTCCGGCGGCATCCCCGTCCCCGTGTCGGTCACCTCGAGGCACACGTGCGGGCCCGGGCGCGTGTGCGGACTGGCCGCGGCCTGGGCGGCGTCGAGGATGCCGGCGGCGGCCGTGAGGGTGATGGTACCGCCGTCGGGCATCGCGTCGCGCGCGTTGACGCAGAGGTTGAGCAGCACCTGGTGCAGCTGGGTCGGGTCGCCGGTCACCGCCGGGAGGTCGGGCGCGATCGTGGTGCGGACCTGGATGGTCTTGAGGAAGGTGTCGTTCACGATCTTCTCGACGTCGCGGATCACCGTCCCCACATCCACCACCACGCGCCGCCCCTCGACCCCCCGCGCGAACGAAAGCACCTGCCGGATCATCTCGGCGCCCTTGCGCGCGCTCGCCTCGATCGTGGCGATGGTCTCGGCGCGCCCCTCGGCCGTCGCGTCGGTCTTGAGCAGGTCGAGCGCCATCAGGATCGGGGTGAGGACGTTGTTGAGGTCGTGAGCGATCCCGCCGGCGAGCGTGCCGACGCTCTCCATCCGCTGGGCCCGGAGGAACTGCGCTTCCATCGTCCGGCGCTCGGTGATGTCCTCCGCCAGCCCGACGATGCGGTATACCTTCCCGCCGGCGTCGCGGACCGGGAAGGCGCGGTCCCGCACCCAGCGGATGGAGCCGTCGGGGCGCACCACCCGATAGGTCTCGTCGTAGGTGCCGGCCACCTGGTCGGCGAGCGCGGCGCGGAGCCCCTCGCGGTCCTCCGGGTGGATGGCCTCGAGCCAGGCCGCCGGCTGGGTGTGCAGCTCCGCGACCGGCCGGCCCCAGATCCGCTCATACGCCGGGCTCACGTAGAGGATCGAGCCCTTGTCGGGGTCGCTGATCCAGAACACCTCGCCGATGGTCTCGGCCAGCTGCCGGAAGCGCTCCTCGCTCTCGCGCAGCGTCGCCTCCGCCAGCACCCGTTCGGTGACGTCCTGGCAGGTGCCCGCCGCGCGGATCGGACGGCCGGCGGGGTCGTGCACCACCCGCCAGCGCTCCTGCACGTACTTGACCCGGCCGTCGGGGAAGATCACGCGGTGGTCGATGGTATGGTCGGCGGCGTCGGCGGCCGAGGCGACGAACGCCTGGTCCACCGAGGCGCGGTCGTCGGGGTGGACCAGCGCGAGGAAGCCCTGGTGCGTGGGCTGGAACGTGGCGGGGTCGGTCTCGAAGATCCGGTGGGTCTGCTCGGACCACGTCACCGCCATCGTGGTGAGGTCGGTCTCCCAGCTGCCGACCAGGGCCACCGCCTGCGCTTCGGCGAGCCCGGCGCGCTCGCTCTCGAGCCGCATCGTCAGGTCCAGCTGGTCGCGCACGGCGCGCCGGAGCGCGTCCTGCGCCTCGTAGCGCTCGGTCACGTCGAGGTGCATCACCACCGCGCCGCCGAGCCGCTCGCTCCGGAGCGGGTTCACGGTCAGCTGGAACCAGCGCCGGCCGGGGCCGGGATGGGCCTCGTATTCGAGCGCGAACTGCGCCAGCCGGCCGGCCAGGACCGCGCGGATCCCGTCGGCCGCCTTGCGGGCGTCGTCGCTCGCGGCGGCGGCGCGGTCGCAGACGTCGAGGTAGTTGGAGCCGACGCCGAACGCCGGGCTCCGCAGGGCGTTGGCCACGGCAAAGCGCCGCCACGGCTCGTTCACCGCCTGGATCCTGCCGTCGGCGTCGATGAGCGCGATGTGCCCCGGCAGCGCGTCGAGGATGGCGAGCTGGGTGTCGGCCATCCGCTGCCGCTCGGCGCCCTCCTCCTTGAGCGCGCGGTTGCTCTCCTCGAGCTGGAGGGTCTTCTCCTCCAGTTTCCGGATGAGCGTGTGGCTGTACACCTTGAGCAGGTCGGGCTCGTCGGCCAGCGGGCGCGGCTGGCGCGGGGGCTCGCCCAGTGCCGCCCCGGCCTCGATCTCCCGGATCCGGCGGAGGAAGTCCTCCGGCTCGCTCGGCTTGAGGATGAAGGCGTCCGCGCCGAGGGTGAGCGCGAGGCGCTCGTCCTCGGGTTCGGTGTAGGTGGCGGTGTAGACGACGAACGGGATCCGGCCGAGCCGGGGGTCGGACTTCCAGTGACGGAGCAGGGTGTAGCCGTCCATCACCGGCATCAGCAGGTCGGAGATGACCAGGTCGGGGGGCGCGTTGCGCGCCCGGACCAGCGCCTCGGCCCCGTGGACGGCCGTGTCCACCCGGTATCCGTGGCCGGTCAGGAGGGCCTGGAGGTAGTAGATGTTGTCGGGCTTGTCGTCCACGACGAGCACGCGGCTCACGGCGACCCCTGCGGGCGCGCCGGCAGCCCGTACCGCCGCAGCGCGTCGATGAAGGTGTCGGGGTCGATCGGCTTTTCGACGTAGCCCGTGCACCCGGCGGCCAGCGCCTTGTCGCGGTCGCCGGGCATCGCGTAGGAGGTCACGGCCACGATCGGGATGGCGTCCAGCGCGGCGATGGTGCGGAGCCGCCGGGCCACCTCGTAGCCGTCCATATGCGGGAGCTGGATGTCGAGCAGGATCATCACCGGCCGGAGCGCCTCCGCCCGGGCGATGCCGCTCGGCCCGTCCTCCGCCGACTCGACCGCGTAGCCGTGCTGCTCCAGCAGGAACGTGGCCAGGTAGCGGTTCTGCGCGTTGTCCTCGATCAGCAGGATGGGACGGTCCATCGCTCAGCTCCGAGGTTCGACGGGGAGGGTGACGATAAATGTACTACCGCTGCCCCACGTGCTTTCGGCCCGGATCTCGCCGCCCAGGAGGTCGGTCAGCCGGCGGCAGATGGCAAGGCCGAGCCCGGTGCCTTCGTGCTCGCGCGACAGCCCGGTGTCGAGCTGGCGGAAGGGCTGGAACAGGGTCGCGAGGTCGGCCGCCTTGATGCCGACCCCCGTGTCGGCTACCCGGACCCGCACCGCCGGCCCCCCGGCGACGGCTGGGTCCGGTTGCCCGGACCGAAACGGAGTCCGGCATCCGCCGGAAAGGCGGCGGAGGACATAAACGAGATGGTGCGTCGAGCCTCTTTTCCGGCCCCCGCTAATCGTCCCTTTCCCTTGCC
>CAMLHU010000230.1 GCA_946479825.1 uncultured Gemmatimonadota bacterium | reverse complement strand
GGCGGCGGGCCGGAAGGTGGAGGGACGGTGAGCGGTAAGCGGTGAGCGGGAGGTCGGGCTCCGTTGGAGTGTCGCCTCATCATCGAAGCCCGCTCACCCCTCACCACTCACTGCTTACCGGCCCTGAGCCCGCCCGCTCACCGCTCACCGCTTACCGGGCCCGAACTCGCCCGCTCACCTCTCACCGTTCACCGACCTTCATGCCCCTCCTCTCCTCCACGACGCTCTACACCGGCCGGATCTTCCGGCTCGACCGCGACACGGTCCGGTTCCCCGACGGGTCCGTCGCGCCGTTCGACATCATCCGGCACCCCGGCGCGTCGGCGGTGGTGCCGTTCCTCGATGACCCGTCGAGCCCCGATCCGCGGATCGTCCTGCTCCGCCAGTTCCGCCACGCCGCCGACGGCGAGATCTGGGAGATCCCGGCCGGCCGCCTCGAGCCCGGCGAGGATCCGGCCACCTGCGCCAAGCGGGAGCTCGAAGAAGAGACCGGCTACACCGCCGAGCGGGTGGACCACCTCCTCAGCCTCTACACCACCCCCGGCTTCACCGACGAACTGATCCACCTCTATGCCGCCACCGGCCTCCGCCCCGGCATGGCCCACCGCGAGACCGACGAGTTCATGGAACTCCACGAGCTCCGCTGGTCCGAGGTCGGCCGCCTGATCGCCCGCGGCGATATCCGTGACGCCAAGACGCTGGTGACGCTGATGTGGGTGCAGTGCTTCAGGAGGGGGTAGGGCGTAGGGCTTAGAGCTTAGAGCGTAGGGCTTAGGGCTTAGGGCAGGGGTCAGGGGGCAGCGGGCAGGGGGCAGGGGGCGCCCACGCGCCTATCGCCTTTCCCGCCAACCACTTACGCCACTTTGTATAATGTTACAGCCAATAACATTGCACAAACAGGCACCAGACCATAGATTCCCGCCTCACTGACGAACCGGTGTCGCAGGTTTCCTGCGGCAACCTTCGTCGACGGAGGTTCTATGGTCGGGTGTGTGGCACGGCTGGCGACGGCGGACAACGCGGAGCTCATCACCGCGCATCTGGCCGGTGACGAGCGCGCGTTCGAGGAGCTGGTGGCCCGCTACCGCCCCCGCCTGCACGCGTTCATCAGCCGCCGGATCGGCGACCGCGAGCGCGCCGAGGACCTGGTCCAGGAGGCCTTCCTCCGGATCTACCGCCACCTCCACCGGTTCGACCCGACCCGCAAGTTCTCCACCTGGGCCTACACCATCGCGGGCAACCTGGCCAAGAACGAGCTGCGCAACCGGCACCGGAGCCCGCTGGTGCTGGTCCAGTCGCTCTCGGGCACGGTGGACGAGGGCGACGCCCGGCCGATCGAGTTCGAGGCCCACGGCACCCGTCCGGACGAGCTCTACCACAATCGCCACCTCCGCCACCTGGTGGAGAAGTGCGTGGCGCAGCTCTCTCCCCAGCATCAGGAGGTGTTCCGCCTCCGCGAGCTCGAGGGGAAGAGCTACGAGGAGATCGCCGAGCGCACCGGGTGCAACCTCGGCACGGTCAAGAGCCGGCTCAACCGGGCCCGCGCCCACTTCGCCGAGCTGATCGCCCCGCTGCTCGACTGACGCGCCGGACGGCGGTAGTTTTGGGGCGATGCCCACCCTCTCCGTGGCCGCCCTCCGGAAGGAACTCAAGGCGGGGAAGTTGCGCCCCGCCTACTACTTCCACGGCCCGGAAGAGACCCTGAAGGACGAGGCGGCGCGCGCCCTCCTCGACGCGGCCCTCGACCCGTCCCTCCGCGACTTCAACTTCGACCAGCGCACGGCCCAGACCCTCGACGCCGAGTCGCTCCACGCGCTGGTCAACACCCTGCCGATGATGGCCGACCGGCGGGTGGTCATCATCCGCGACGTCGAGGCGCTCCGCAAGAAGGGCAACGCCCGCACGGCGCTCCTCAACTACCTCGCGGCCCCCGCCGAACAGACCCTCCTCATCCTGATCCAGTCGGCGCCGAAGAAGGACGATCGCGACGACAAGACCGACGCCGACATCGCGGCCAGGACGCAGTCGGTGGCCTTCAACGAGCTCGACGCCGACGAAGCGCTCGCCTGGGTCAACCGCACCGCGAAGAAGCTCGGCGTGACGCTCTCCGACGAGGGGGCGCGCCACCTGGTGGCCGCGGCCGGCCCCGAGCTCGCGATGCTCAAGCTCGAGCTCGAGAAGTTCTCGGCCCTCGGCGCGACCGTGCCGATCTCGGCCGAGCAGGTGGGGGAGCTCGTCGGGGTCCGCTTCGGCGAGACCACCTGGGACTGGCGCGACGCGGTGCTCGAGGGCGCCGTGGCACGCGCCACCCGGATGGTGGCGCCGCTCCTCGACCAGAGCGGCGTCAACGGCGTGTCGCTGGTGTCGCTGCTCGGCAGTTCGCTCATCTCGCTGGGCGTGGCGCGCGCCCATTTCGACCGCAAGCTCACCGGCTCCGCGCTCTCCCGCGCCGTGTGGGACACCCTCACCCGCACCCGCCCCGCCCGGATCGGCGACTGGAAGGCGTTCGCCAATCACCTGGTCCGCTGGGCGCCGCACTGGTCGCAGGGGCGGATCCGCCGCGCCCTCGAGGCCACCCTGGCCGCCGACGTCGCCCTCAAGGGCACCCGCCTCGCCACCGACGAGGCGGTCCTGATCGATCTCATCCTCCAGCTCGCGCCGCCGTCCGGGCGCCGGGAGGTCGCGTGAAGTTCGTCCGTCCCGCGGCGGCCCTTGCCGTCGTGCTCTCCGTGGCCCCGTCCCATCGCCTCGCGGCCCAGTCCGACCCGCGCCTGGTGGGGGCGGTGCAGCTGGCGCAGCAGGGCCAGGGCGACTCCGCCCGCAAGGCCGTCACCGCGCTCCTCAACGCGACGCCGGTGAGCGACCCGCTCTACGCCGAGGCGCTCTACACCCTCGGCAAGATCGCGCCGACCACCGCCGAGATGCAGCGGAACATGCTCCGGGTGGCGGTGGAGTACGCGTCGTCGCCCTGGGCCGACAACGCCCTGCTCCAGCTGGCGCAGCTGAGCTACGCCTCGGGCGACCTGGCCGCCGCCGAGCGGAACCTGGAGCGCCTCCGCAGCGACTACCCTGCCAGCGACGTGATGGCGCAGGCCTCGCTCTGGGCGGCGCGCTCGTACTTCACCCAGGGCAACACCGCCGCCGGGTGCGACTGGCTCAAGTCGGGGCTCGGTGCGGTCGGCGCCGACGTCGAACTCCAGAACCAGCTGCAGTTCCTGAACGGCCGGTGTCTGGCGCTCGCCCGGACCGACACCACCAAGGGCGCCACCGATTCCGCCGGCGGGGCGCGCGATTCCTCGGGGGCCGCCAAGCCCCCCGCAGCGCCGGCCCCCGCGCCGGCCGCGGCGGGACCGGTCTGGACCGTCCAGGTCGCGGCACTCAAGACCGACGCCCAGGCCACGGCCCTGGCGCAGTCGCTCACGAAGGACGGCTTCACGCCGCACATCGTGACCGACGCCGACGGCACCCGGAAGGTGCGCGCCGGGAAGTTCGGCACCCGGGCGGAGGCCGACGCCTACGCGGCGCGGCTCAAGCAGAAGTACGGCGGCGTGTTCGTGGTGCAGGAGACGCCTTGAGCGGGCGGGTGGCCGACGGCGGCACGCCCCTGATGGCGCAGTACCGGGAGATCAAGGCGCGGCACCCCAACGCGATCCTGTTCTTCCGGATGGGCGACTTCTACGAGATGTTCTTCGACGACGCCGAGCGCGGCGCGAAGGCGCTCGGCATCACCCTCACCTCCCGCGGCGACGGCGTGCCGCTCGCCGGCGTGCCGGTCAAGGCGGCGGCCGACTATCTCCGCCAGCTGGTGGGCGCGGGATACCGCGTCGCCATCTGTGAGCAGGTGGAAGATCCCAAGCTCGCCCGGGGCCTGGTGCGGCGGGAAGTGATCGAGACCGTCACGCCTGGTGCACTGCTCCAGGAAGGCTGGCTCGCCGGGGGAAAGAACAATTTCCTCGTGGCGCTCGGGCCCGCGGCGGGCGACGC
>CAMLHU010000229.1 GCA_946479825.1 uncultured Gemmatimonadota bacterium | reverse complement strand
GGGAGCTCGTTGGCGTAGCGCGCGAACTTGGCGGCCACGAGCACGCCGAGGTACTTGTTGCCCGACTGCTTGGCGACTTCCACCGGGGTGTAGATCCGCATCCTGCCTCCGTTCAGCCCGCCGCGGCGCGCTCGGCCTCCGCCGAGACCTCGGTCCGCAACCGGGCGATGTGAGAATCGAGTCCGTCCCACCGCGACACCCGGCGGCCTTCGCCGTCCAGGATCGCACCGACCTCGGCCACCGCCGTGTCGAGGTCGTCGTTCACCACCACGTAATCGTACTCCGAGACCGCGAGCACTTCCTGCGCCGCCCGCTCGAGCCGCGCCCTGAGCGACGCCGGGTCCTCGGTGTAGCGGCCCCGCAGCCGGGCCGCGAGCGCCGCGCCAGACGGCGGCAGGATGAACACGTGCACGGCGTCCGGCATGTGCCGGCGGACCTGCCGCGCCCCCTGCACCTCGATGTCGAGGATCGCCGTCCGCCCCGACCCGAGGATCCGCTCGATCTCGCTCCGGAGCGTCCCGTAGCGGTGGCCGGCGTACTCGGCCCACTCGATGAAGTCGCCCGCCCGGACCCGCCGCTCGAACTCCTCGGGCGAGAGGAAGTGGTAGGCCTGGCCCGCCACCTCGCCGGCCCGCGGCGCCCGCGTGGTCGCCGAGACCGAGTAGCCCAGCGCCGGCCGCTCCGCCAGCAACCGCCGCGCGATGGTCGTCTTGCCGCACCCCGAGGGGGCCGAGAGCACCACCAGGAAGGGCCTCACTCGAGGTTTTCGAGCTGTTCGCGGAACTTCTCGAGCTCGCCCTTCATCGCGATCACGTGCGCCGTGATGCCGGCGTCGTTGGCCTTCGAGCCCATCGTGTTGACCTCCCGGCCGAGCTCCTGGGCCAGGAAGCCGAGGCGCTTGCCGGCCGGCACGGCCCCCGCCAGCGCCTCGCGGCACGCGGCGACGTGGGCCCGGAACCGCACCAGCTCCTCGGTGATGTCGAGCTTGTCGGCCAGGAACGCCAGCTCCTGCGCCAGCCGCGCGTCGTCCACTGTGCGCCCGTCGAGCAGCTCGGTCACCGCGGCGCGGAGTCGATCGCGCTCGCGGACCGTCCGCTCGGGCGCCAGGCGCGCGACCTCGGCCACCGCCCGCTCCAGCAGGTCGAGCCGATGCGCCAGCTCCGCCGCCAGCGCCGCCCCCTCGCGGGCCCGCATCGCGCGGCACTCGGCCACCGCACCCGCGACGACCGGCGCCACCGCCCCCCACTCGACCGCCGCCGCTTCGGCGCCGTCGGCGACCGCGACGAGGTCAGGCTGGCGCAGCACCAGGTCGAGCGTCACCTCGCCGGCCAATCCCAACGCGCCCTGCAGCGCGCGGAGCCGATCCACCACCTGCTGCGCCCGTGCCGGGTCGTACCGCACCGCCGCCTCGGCCACCGGCCGGGCGACCCACCTGCCCTGCACCGCCACGTGGCCCCGGTCGAGCTCCTTCCGGAGCGCCTCGCGCAGGTCGCCCTCGAGGTGCGCGAGGTCGTCGGGCCAGCGGAGCGCGAGGTTGAAGTACCGATGGTTGACGGTGCGGATCTCGATCCGCAGCCGACCGCCGGCCACCTCGCCTTCGGCGGCACCATACCCGGTCATGCTATACGGCAGGTGGGCCTCCCCGGGGGCGGTGGAAAAGGTGCGAAATATATGTCGGAATTGGACTTGACGGGAGGGCCGCTCAGTTGACGAACTGCCACCGGACGCCGAAGGTCTGGCCCCCGGTCGGGATCACGAAGCCGGGCACGTACCCGAGCTCGGTCCCCCGCAGGTTCATCCGGTCGTAGTACAGCATGAAGCTGCCGAGCTGGAACTGGACCTGGGCCCGGAAATAGGTGGCGCCCTTGAGCGTGATCGGCGTGCCGAGGGAGTCCTCGCCGATGACGCCGTGGCCCCACGTCTCCATCGCGAGCTGGAGCTTGAGGTCGAAGATCCCGCTTCGGTACTGGCGTAGGAACTTGGACCGGATGGTGGCCGTGACGATCGAGTGGGTGGGCGGCAGCCCTTCCGGGCGGGTCCGCTGGGGATCGCCGTAGCGGGCCTCGAAGAGCAGCCACTGCCGGGGCGAGAGCCGGGCGCTCACTTCGAGCCAGTCCGCGGCCGCGACCGGGCCGAGCCGCGGCACGCTGAGGTAGGGCTGGAACGCCTGCGGCGTGAAGGCGCCGGTGTGCACCCACGCCCCCTCCAGGCCGAGCACGCGATGCTGCCATCCCGCGGCGACCCGCCAATCGCGGACATCCTGGGCCCGATCGGTCGCGAGCGAGGGGGAGAAGACCTGGGACCCGAATCGCGCGGTGGCCGTGAGCGCCAGCCGGGTCGGGAGGGTGGCCCCCGCCATCAGCCCCACCCAGTCGCTCTGGCGCCCGCCGTCGTGGCCCTGGTGCACCGCCTCTCCGCGCACGCCGACGCCGGGCAGGGGCGTCCACCCGCCGTCCACCCGGCCCTCGAAGGTGGTCCAGCGGCTCCACGACGAAAGCGCCCCGTCCACCTGCCAGGTCGGTCGCGTGAGCGTACCGCCGAGGCGCAGGAAGCTGAGCGACTGGTCCACCTTGCTGCCGGTCCAGCGGCTCGACCCGAGGACCACGTCGGCCTGCGCGGCCCGCCCCGCCCCACCCTGGCGGATGAAGCCGCGGACCTGGACGTCGCTCCGGTCGCCCTTGAGCGGCGCGCCGATGGTGTCGCCAGGGATGTCGAGCTGCCAGCTCCGGCGATCGATCGAGGTGCGGAGGAGCTGATACTGGAGGCCCGCCCGGGCGGAGGGCACGTAGCTCCCCTGCACCAGGACGGACGAGTTCTGGACGTCGGTCCCGATGCCGCTCCGGGCCGGCGCGTTGAGGTAGTCGGCGGCGAGGGTGTAGCCGATGCCGGAGGCGTAGCGGCGCTCGAGGCCCCCCGCGAAGCGCGCGAACTTCCGGTCGCCGGCGGCGACGATGATGCGCGAACGCGGGGCGAGGCGGTCGTACTGCGGCGTGTAGAGCCGCACCACCAGCCGGCCGGGCCAGCGTTCGATCTCGACGCGATCGAGGAGGGTGAGCGGGAACTGGGTGGGATCCACCGACGTGCTGTCGGGCCCTAGGGGCACGTACGGCACGCCGTCGAGGATGTACTGCACGGCGGCCGCCCCGCGCCCCTGGTAGTTCGGGTAGTCCGGCCGGCCGATCCATCCACTGCGCCACAGGTACACGCCGGGCTGGGCCTCGAGAAGGTCGCCCACGGTCTCGGCGTTGTGCCAGTCGATGGAATCGCGGTCGAGCACCAGGCGCGAGAGCGCGGGCCCCGGGGCCGGCGCACCGAGCCGGGGCACCACCGGCACCCGTTCGCGGGCGAGGGTCTCGCCGTCCAGGAGCTTCTGGGTCTGGTCGGGCGACCGGCGCAGCGAGTCGGTGAGCAGGGTGTCCACGACGGCGGTGTCGGGGACCTGCGCGGCGGCGGCGCCCGCGAGCGCCGCGGAGAGCAGGAGGGCGGCGGCGCCGCTACGCCACACGGCCGAGCACGAACTCGGTGAAGAGCCGGACGCCGATCCCCGTGGGCCCCTTGGCCATCGCCGCGTCCTCGCGATCGGTGTACGCGGTCCCGGCGATGTCGAGGTGGGCCCAGGGGAATCCCTCGACGAACTCCCGCAGGAACCACCCGGCGGTGATGCTCCCCGCGGGCCGGCCGCCGCTGTTCTTGACGTCGGCGATGTCCGACTTCATCAGGTCGCGATAGTCGTCCCAGAGCGGCAGCGGCCAGCCCCGTTCCCCGGCGCGCTCGCCGGCCTGCCGGACCTCTTCGACCACCCGGTCGTCGTTCCCCATGATGCCGAGCGCGGTGTGCCCCAGCGCGATGACGATCGCGCCGGTGAGCGTGGCCGCGTCGAGCACGACGGCCGGATCGTAGCGCCGCGCGTACGACAGCGCGTCGGCGAGGAGCAGCCGCCCCTCGGCGTCGGTGTTGATGACCTCGATGGTCTTGCCGAGGTGGCTCTT
>CAMLHU010000228.1 GCA_946479825.1 uncultured Gemmatimonadota bacterium | reverse complement strand
CCAGCGTGCGGTCCTTGTCCGCCTCGCCGGCCTTGAACTGACGCTCGCGCTCCGCCTCATCGGCGTCGTGGGCCAGCGACAGTTGCGTGTCGGGCGACGGGGCCTCCGGGGCCTCGGGCGGCGGTGATGCCGCTGGGGCGCCGGTCCCGAGCTGCGCATCCACCGCCTTGGCCAAGGCCGTCTGGACGAGGCTCCGGACCTTGCCGTCGATGAGGGCGATGAACTGCTGGTACTGCTGGTCGCCGGCTTGGGCCTGCGCCTGCTGCTGCGCTTGCGCCTCGGCGTCGGCAACCGTCTGGATGTTGGCCGCCCGGCGCATCCGCTCGTATTCCTGATCGACCAGCGCCCGCCACTCGGGCGGGTGCTTTCCGTATTCCGTGGAGGAGAGGAGCCGGGAGAGGCGGCGATGCCGGATCAGCGCGACCGCCGGTTCCTCCGCGTTGGGCCGGGGCTCGAACGGGGAGGGGAGCGGGGGGAACTGGGGGGCAGGACTCGCCTGCGCGACCTGCTGCATAGCCGTCTCGGGATCGACGCCCCCGGAGACGAGCGCGGCGACCTGGTGCCGGGTCGCCGTCTGGTACTGCTGCATCTGCGCGTTCTGCTGCTCGGCCTGCGCCAGCCAGTCGGGGGAGGGGCCGTTGGACCACTGGGCGATCTCGCGGTTCACCGCCTCCTCGTGGACGTTGGGCGGGAGCCCGAGGTCGTCACTCATCGACGAGCGGGCCAGTTCCCCGGCCTGCTCCGGGTCCAGCCACTGCGACGATTGGAGGAAGCCCAGGTGCTGCGCCTTCTCCTGCGGGGTCATCATCGTCCCCGAGCCCGGCTCCAGCGCCACGTCGGAGACGCCAAACAGGTCGCTCCCCACGAACCACGGCTGCTTGTAGGCTGATTCGACGCCGGCCAGCTTCACCAGTTGCGGCACGGTGAGCTTGGCCTGCGCGAGCTGGATCTTGACGCGCCAGTAGTGACAGAGCCCCTTCACGTAGTTCTGCCAGTACTGGGCGAGGGCGACCCGGGCCTGGCTGATCGCCACCTGCTTGGCCACGCCCGAGGTGGAGTAGGTGGAGTCGAGCCCGTTGGCCGTCTCGTTCGTCCCGGCGGCCGAGTTCAAGGCGACCTCGACCCGCTCCATGATGTCGGCCACGAAGCCGGGCAACTGGGGGGCGTCCTCCACCTGCGGGATGTCGTCCCGGGTCAGCACTTCCATCGGTGTCCCGTCACGACGCGTGTAGTCCTCGCGCGTGATGGGACTGGTCGCCGTCGTGTAGACGTTCGGGTTGAGCGCCTTGTGCATCGCGTCGAAGAAGCCGACCCACAGGTGGTCCCACGCCTCCTTTCCCCCGCCGAACCGGGCCAGTGGCGCCATGCCGAACGCATCCCCGTCCTCCAGGTCCGTCGCCGCGAGGAACTGGCTCACCGGCGGGTCCCGCAGGACGGGCACGGTCGAGCCGTCCTCCAGTTCCACGTCGTCGCGGAGGGTGTCGCGGAGGAGCACGGTCCCCCCATTGGCCCCCGACACGCAGACCTGCGCGCCGTCCGGGTACTGCGGCGAGACGCGGTGATAGGACTCGTACCAGAAGATGAGCTGATCGTCGGTGACGGCGCCCTGCGCCCCGAGGCCATCAGGCGACGAGTCCTTCGGTCGGTGCGCGTCTGGCACGATCGCCTTCCATCGGCGCGGGCGCCACTGCACCAGTTGCCGGTGCTTCGCGGGATCTGCGGTGTCGAGGCAGCGGAAGCGCTTCCGCGCCTCGCCCACCGAGTCGTACATGAGGAGGACGATCTGGTCGGCGTGGAACACGGAGGCCGACTGCGGGACCGTCCGCACCTGGTTGACCGTGAGGAGGGCCCGGCGATGCTTCGGGAGCCACTGGCGGGCCGCCTGCGCCGCGTGCTCGACGAACTGCGGGCCTTGGGGTCCCTCGCTGACGTAGCGGAGCACGGGGTCGGTCGCCGTCTCCATGCGAGGGGCCCCGTCGGGGCCCACGACGGGCTGGCCCTGGGGGTCCAGCTGCGGGGCGAGGAGCGGGGTCGTGGGGTCAGTGGCCCGGGGGTGGGCCATGACCTGCTTCGGCCGCCACCCGCCGCCGGTCGGATCGACCCAGACGAGCACGAAGGCCGACGCGTCGGTCAGGTTCCGGGTGAGGGCGTCCCGACCCAGCTGGCGGTCGTCCGTCCCGGAGGCCGTGCCGTCGGCGCGGAGGAACTTGCGGGCGAGGTCGGCCGCTCCCCGGTCGCGGTCCTGATCCCCGTCCGGCTTCGGGTTGGGGAGGAAGTCATCGACCAGAAGCTGGCTGACGATCTTCTGGCAGAGGTCGTCCATCTTGTTCGGCACCGGCTGTCCGCCGATGTCGTCCACGCCCGGGGCCAGCACGGCCCGGTAGACGGAGCGGTCCTCGTTCTTCTCGAGGAAGGAGAAGGGGACGCCGGAGCGGACGCGCTGCCAGTGCTTCGCCTTCTCCTCGCGGTTCCGGGCGACGCGCTCCTGCCGGAGGATCACCCCGTCCACCGCCTTGAACACCTTCTGCGGGTCCCGCTCGGCCAAGAGGGGGCCGCCGTCCGGGATGGGCGCCGTCTCGTCCGGGCCAGCCACGGCACCCTGATCGGCGTCCGATGCCTCACTCAGGCCGGCGGAGCGCAGCGCGTCCTCCAGCTGGCCGTCGTTCAGGAAGTCCCCGAGCTCACCAAAGTCGCCGAAGGAAGGATGGCTCACAGGGCTTCCTCATCAGGATCGTCGTGCGTCACGGCGCCCCACGAGGCCAGCCGGTCGGCGATCGCCTGCTCGTCAACGCCCTTGGCCTTCTCGTCGTCGGCCCAGCGGAGGAGATGGCTCCGGAGCCGGCCGTCGTGCCGCGCCTTGGGGTTCAAGTCCACCGCCCGCTCGAACACGGACGGCTCCCGGGGGGCCAGCCGCACCACCTGCTCGGGCTGGAGCACCGCCCCTGCCCCCTTGAGGCGAAGGAGGAGGGTCAGGCACTCGGCCGACCGGATGCGTTCGTTGGCGAGGTCCATGCGGAGCGCGTTGCGCTCGGCCTCGAGCAGCTCGAAGGCCAGCCGGGAGACGAAGGGGAGGCGCATCAGCCGCGGTGCCCGTCGTGGAAGGGCCACGGGCCGCCCTCGCCCGTCACGGGGTCCAGCCACGTGCAGACGGAATCGCCCGGGATCTCGAACCCACCGAGCATCATCGGGACGCAGGTGACGACGCGGCGGTCCGGGCCAGTCGGGGGCTCGCAGGCGGTCAGCACGAGGGCGGTCAGGACGAGCGTGACCACGGCGAGCGCGCCCGTGAGGCGGTCGGCGGTGCGGAGGGTCATCGCGCCCCTCGGAGATTCGCTTCCAGCCGGCGGAGGCGCTTCCGGGCCTGCCCCCAGGTGAGCGTGTCGTCGCCGAAGTGCGTGCGCGCGAAAGCCAGCGCCGCCCGCTTGGCGTCCGCCTTGGTGGAGCGGATCGGCACGGAGCGCATCGAGGGGACCGGATGCCCCGTCGGAGTGCAGACGACCGGGCGACCGCGCGTGAGGCGGGGGCGGCGGAGCCAGCGGAGGACGGCGCGGAACCAGCGTCCCCAGTGGTGGAGCGTCATCGGGCGACCCAGTGGATGAACTGCGCCCACGCCCAGAGGCTGAACGCGGACACGGCGACAATGGCGAGCACGTAGCCCACGATCTGCACCGCCGAGTCCTCCCGCTTCCACGGCGTCGGCATCAGGCGAGGCGCCCCAGCCGGTAGAGGAGTACGCGAGCCCGCCGGTAGAGAGGCGAATGCGCCTTGCGGCGGATAACCGTGTCCCGCGCCACCCAACCAGCCAACTGCCGCCGAAACACCTCCGGGTCAACCTCCGGGTCGATGCGGAAGTCAAACGCGACACCGCACGCGCAGAGGCCGTGCAGTACCAGCGCCCCACAGAACCGACACGGCGCGACCGCCGCCCCGCCGTCCATCTGGAAACGGATCGTCATCGGCTGGTCCTCGGGCGTGGCATCCGGACGGCGGGAGTG
>CAMLHU010000227.1 GCA_946479825.1 uncultured Gemmatimonadota bacterium | reverse complement strand
CCCGCAGGGTCACGCCATTCCCGTGGAGCGGCATGGTCTGGACGCCCGGGATCGGTTCCTTGTAACTGAACGCCACCGACCACCGGATGTGGGACGTGAACCTCTGGCAGTGGGCCGCGCGGCCGCGGCCGAGGGGCTGGGTCGACGCGCCGTCGGCCTCGATCCTCACGATCTACGCGATCGTGTACCAGGCGATGGGCGACCTCTACCGCCAGCACGGCGACACGACCAAGGCCAACCGGGCGGAGCAGGTGTACCAGGGGATCGCCGCCGAGATGCCGCGGTAGCGATGGCAGGCACGGCGGGCGAGGTCTTCGGCGCGTTCCTGCGCCTGGGTCTCACCGCCTTCGGGGGCCCGGCGGCGCACGTGGCCCTCATGGAGGACGAATTCGTCCGGCGCCGCGGCTGGCTCGCGCGCGAGGAACTGCTGGACCTCCTCGCCGCGAGCCAGCTCATTCCCGGCCCCAACTCCACCGAGCTCGCCATCCATCTGGGCTACCGGCGCGCCGGGTGGCCCGGGCTCCTCGCCGCGGGCGCCGGGTTCATCCTCCCCGCGGCGCTCCTCACCGCCCTGCTGGCCTGGGCCTACACCCGCTTCGGCGCCCTCCCCGGCGCCGCCGGCGCCCTGGCCGGCGCCAAGGCGGTGGCCTTCGTCGTGGTGCTCAAGGCGCTGGCCGACTTCTCCCGCACGGCCCTCACCACCCCTTTGCGCTGGTCGCTCGCCCTGGCGGCCCTCCTCGCGAGCGTCCTCGGCGCCAACGAACTTGTCATCCTCGGCGCGGCGGTGGCGTTCGGCCTGGCCCTCGCGCTGCCGCGCCGGAGCGCCGCCGCCGTGGTGCCCGCCGCGCCGGGCCTGCTCGCCGTGTTCGGGCTCTTCGTCAAGATCGGCGCGGTACTGTTCGGCAGCGGCTACGTGCTCCTCGCCTTCCTCCACGGCGACCTGGTGGACCGCCTCCACTGGCTCACCGACCGTCAGCTGCTCGACGCCGTCGCGGCGGGGCAGCTCACCCCGGGGCCCGTCTTCTCGACCGCGACGTTCGTCGGGTACCTCGTGGCCGGCGCTCCGGGCGCGGCGGTCGCGACGGCGGGGATCTTCCTCCCCGCGTTCACGTTCGTCGCCATCAGCGGCCCGTTCTTTCCCCGGCTCCGGACGTCGGCGCCCGTCCGCGCGATGCTCGACGCGGTCATCGCCGCCTCGCTCGGCCTGATGGGCGCCGTGACCATCCTCCTCGCCCGGAGCGGCATCACGTCCTGGCCCACCGCCGCCATCGCCGCCGCCGCAGCACTCCTCCTCTGGCGCGCCAAGCTCAACCCGGCGTGGATCCTCGTAGGCGGCGTGGCGGTGGGGTGGGTCGTCGCCCGCTGACCCGCTGTGCCGCTATCCCGCTTCCCCGCCGTCCCGCTTCCCCGCTACCTTTCCCGCCCGGGCGTGGTGGCCGAGTGGTTGAAGGCACCGGTCTTGAAAACCGGCAAGCCCGCAAGGGCTTCGTGAGTTCGAATCTCACCCACGCCGTGCCAGCTGCGGTGAGCGGTAAGAGGTGAGCGGTGAGCGGGGGCGTTACCGGCCGTACCCCCTGAACGCCCTCGCAGCGTTCCGAACGCCTGCCTTTCTCGTTCCTCCTCCTTCTCACCGCCTACCGCTCACCGCTCACCCACCCGGACCCCATCCTGCTCCCTTACCGTCTCGTCGGGCCACCGGACGCGCCCCTCATCATCGCGCTGGGCGGGATCTCCGCCGGCCAGAACGTCACCGCCCTCCCCGACGGCACCCCCGGGTGGTGGGACGACTTCGTCGGTCCGGGCCGTCCGGTGGATACCGACCGGTTCCGGGTGCTCGGGATCGACTGGGCTCACGAGCCCGCGCCCATCTCCACTGCACAGCAGGCCGACGCCATCGCGGAGGTGCTGACCCGCCTCGGCGTGGACCGGGCCCGCGCGGTGGTCGGCTCGTCCTATGGGGCGATGGTCGGCCTGGCCTTCGCCGCCCGCCACGGCGAGCGGCTCGATACGCTCGTGTGCATCAGCGGCGCGCACGAGAGCCATCCGATGGCCACTGCCCTCCGGGCGCTCCAGCGCCAGGCGGTCCAGCTCGGCCTCGCCACCGGAAGGGCCGACGACGGGATGATGCTCGCTCGCGGGCTCGCGATGACGACGTATCGCACAGTGGAGGAGTTCGCCGGGCGGTTCTCGAACGAGCCGGTCGAGGGCGAAGGCGGTCCCCGCTTCCCGGTCCAGGAGTACCTCGACGCCCAGGGGCGGAAGTTCCTCTCCCGGTTCACGCCGGAGCGGTTCCTGAGCCTCTCCTGGTCGCTCGACCTGCACCGGGTGGACCCGGCCGAGGTGCGGATCCCCACCGTGCTGGTCGCGGTGGCGGAGGACCTGCTCGTGCCGGAGTGGCAGATGCAGGATCTCCGGGCCCGCCTGGCCGGTCCCGCGTCGCTGGCGGTCGTCCGATCGCCCTACGGCCACGACGCGTTCCTCAAGGAGACCGAGTCCATCGGCTCGGTGATCCGGGACGCGCTTGCCCGCCCCGCCCGGCCCCGCTAGAATCCCCGCTCCCGGGAGCGGTGGCCGAGTGGCTGAAGGCGGCGGTTTGCTAAACCGTTATAGGGGTCTAAAGCCCCTATCGGGGGTTCGAATCCCCCCCGCTCCGTGTTTGCGGTGAACAGTGAACGGTGAACGGTGAACGGGCCCCGCCCGCCGACCCCGTTCACCGTTCACTCTTTACCGTTCACCTTCCGACGCTGCAGGCCGGCATCCCGATGCCCCAGACTCGTGTCCGCTTCGCGCCCTCGCCCACCGGCTACCTCCACGTCGGCGGCGCCCGCACGGCGCTGTTCAACTGGCTCTACGCCCGGAAGACGGGCGGCGTGTTCGTGCTCCGGATCGAGGACACCGACAAGGAGCGGAGCACCGACGCCCACACCCAGGTGATCCTCGACGGGCTCACCTGGCTCGGCGTCACCTGGGACGAGGGCCCGTTCTTCCAGGGCGCGTACCTCGAGCGTCATCGGGCCGACGCCGAGCGCCTCCTGGCCCAGGGGAAGGCGTACCGCTGCTTCTGCACCAAGGACGAGCTCGACGCGCAGCGGGCCGACGCCGAGCGGCACAAGCAGGGTTTCCGGTATGACGGGCGCTGCGGCCGGCTGTCGGCCGCGGCCGTCGAGGCCAACCTCAAGGCCGGAAAGTCGTTCACGCTCAGGCTCCGGATGCCGCAGGAGGAGCTGGCGTGGGACGACGCGGTCCACGGCCGCATCACCTTCCAGGGCCGCGACCTCGACGACTTCGTGATCCTCCGGAGCGACGGCACCCCGATCTACAACCTCGCCGTCGTCTCGGACGACATCGAGATGCGGATCACCCACGTCATCCGCGGCGACGACCACGTCTCGAACACGCCCAAGCAGGTCGCGCTCTATCGCGCGCTCGGCAAGGCGGAGCCGGTCTTCGCCCACGTGCCGATGATCCTCGGGAGCGACGGCAAGAAGCTTTCCAAGCGCCACGGGGCCACCGCGGTCGGCGACTACCAGGCCCAGGGGATCCTGCCCCGCGCCATGCGGAACTTCCTGGCCCTCCTCGGCTGGTCGCCCGGCGGCGACCGGGAGATCATGGCCGAAGCGGAGATGATCGCGGCCTTCTCGCTCGAGGGGATCCAGAGCAAGCCCGCGGTGTTCGACACCGCCAAGCTCGAGTGGATGAACGGCCAGTACCTCTCGGCCCTCTCCGCCGACGAGCTCCTCCCCGAGGTGACCCGGGAGCTCGGCGCGATGGGCGTCGCCGCCGGCGGACGCGACCTCCGGCCGGTGATCGACGCAGTGAAGGCCCGGAGCCGGCTCATCACCGACATCGCCCGGCAGGCGGCCGTGCGGCTCGACCCTGCGCGCGCCGAGCGCGACGCCAAGGGGGCCCAGCTCGTCGCCAAGATGGGGCCGGCGTTCGCCGCCAACCTGGCGCTCGCGCGCGAGGCCCTGGCCGCGGTTTCCGCCGGCGACTGGACCGCCGACAAGCTCACCGACCCGCTCAAGGCGCTGGCGGAGTCGAAGG
>CAMLHU010000226.1 GCA_946479825.1 uncultured Gemmatimonadota bacterium | reverse complement strand
CCATCGATGAAGGGGTGGCCCGTCCCCGGCTCCCGTCGCTCAAGGGGATCATGGCGGCCAAGAAGAAGCCGCTCGAGGTGAAGCCCGCGCAGCTGGGTGCCGCCCGGCTCACGGTCGAGAAGATCGAACTCCCCGCCGACCGGCCCCCCGGCCGGATCATCGGCGAAGGCCCGGAGGCCGTGCCGGAACTGGTCCGCCTCCTCCGCGAAGAAGCGAAGGTGCTCTGATGGCCGACATCCTGGCGTTCGCAGAGGCGCGCGGCGGCGAGCTGCGCAAGGTGGCGCTCGAGGTGGTCACGGCCGCCCGGCAGGCGGCCGACGCCACCGGGGGCGCGGTGCACGCGCTCCTCATCGGCGGTCCCGGCATCGCCGCCCGGGCCGAACGGCTCGGCAAGGCCGGCGCCGACGTCGTGATCGTGGTGGAGCACCCGGAGCTCGAGCGCTACAACCCCGAGGTGTTCGCGGCCACCGCCGCGGCGCGCCTCAAGGCCGGCGGGTATCGCGCGGCGTTCTTCCCCGCCTCGGCGCTCGGCAAGGACCTCGCGCCGCGCGTCGCGGCGACGCTCGGCGTGAGCCTGGCGTCGGACCTCGTGAGCTTCGAGCTCTCGGCCGACGCGCTCACCGGCAAGCACCCGACCCACACCGGCAAGATCATCACGTCCGTCCGGCTCGCCGGCACGCCGGCGATCGTCACGCTCCGCCCCGGCGCCGTCCTGCCGAGCGAGGCGAAGGCGCGCGTCGCGAAGGTGGAGACCGCGGCGCCCGCGCTCGACCCGTCGGCGGCCCGGGTGGTGGTCACGGCGGTCGGTTCGAAGGGCGACGCCAAGCTCGATCTCGGCGAAGCGCCGGTGATCGTGAGCGGCGGCCGCGGGCTCAAGGAAGCGGCCAACTTCAAGCTGGTCGAAGACCTCGCGGCGGCGTTCGGCAACGCCGCCGTCGGCGCCACGCGCGCCGTGACCGACGACGGCTGGCGCGACCCCTCGACCCAGATCGGCCAGACGGGGCGCCTGGTGAGCCCCGACCTGTACGTGGCCGTCGGGATCTCCGGGGCGGTGCAGCACCTGGCCGGGATGCGCACGTCGCGCGTCATCGTCGCCATCAACCGGGACAAGGACGCTCCGATCTTCAAGGTGGCCGACTACGGCATCGTCGGCGACCTGTTCCAGGTGGTGCCGCCGCTCATCGAGGCGGTGAAGAAGGCGAGGGGGTAGGGGGAGCTGGGAGCTAGGAGCTAGGAGCTTGGAGCTTGGAGCGTGGTCACGCGCAACGCCATCGATCTCCCTCCTTCCTCCCTGAGCCCTACGCCCTACGCCCCAGGCCCTACACCCTAAGCCCTAAGCCCTAAGCCCTAAGCCCTAAGCCCTACGCCCTACGCCCCCAGCCCTCCCCCACATGCCCACCATCCTTCCGATCGCCCACCAGCCCGACCTGCCGCTCGACCGGCTCATCCTGCGTGAGGCGCCGAGCGCGGAGGCGATCGAGTTCGACGTGCTGTTCGTGGGCGCGGGGCCGGCGGGGCTTGCGGGGGCCATCGAGCTGGCGCGGCTCGCCAAGGCGGGCGGGATGCCGGAGCTCCAGATCGGGGTGCTCGAGAAGGCGCCTGGGCTGGGAGAGCATTCCCTCTCGGGCGCGGTGGTCAATCCGCGGGCCCTCCGCGAGCTCTTTCCCGAGCTCACCGACGCCGACTTCCCGTTCCGCCAGCAGGTGGACGGCGAGGCGGTCTATTACATGACCGAGAAGCGGGCGCTCCGGGTGCCGACCCCGCCCACGATGCACAACGCCGGCAACTACACCGCCTCGCTCTGCGAGGTGGTCCGCTGGCTCGGCGGCAAGGCGGAGGAACTCGGCGTCAACGTCTTCACCGGGTTCCCGGTGGACGCGCTGCTGGTGGAGGGGAACGCGGTGCGCGGCGTGCGGACCACGCCGTCCGGCCTCGATCGGGACGGGACGCCGCGCGGCGACTACCAGGGCCCGACCGACGTGACCGCCAGGGTGACCATCCTGACCGAGGGGACGCGCGGCGCGCTCGCGCAGGCCTGGCAGGCGTGGCAGCAGGTCCGCTCGGCCAATCCCCAGATCTTCGCGCTCGGCGTCAAGGAAGTCTGGAAGGTCCGCCGCCCGCTCGACCGGGTGATCCACACGCTCGGCTGGCCCCTTCCGACCGACGCGTTCGGCGGGAGCTGGTGCTATCCGCAGGGGCCGGACCAGGTGTCGCTCGGCCTCGTGGCGGGACTCGATTACCGCTCGAGCACGCTCGACGTCCACGTCCTGCTGCAGCGGATGAAGCAGCACCCGCTCTTCCGCGAGATCCTCGACGGCGGCGAGCTGCTCGAGTGGGGGGCCAAGACCATCCCGGAGGGTGGCTACTACGCCCTGCCCGAACGCCTCTCCGGCGACGGGCTGCTGATGGCGGGCGATTGCGTCGGGTTCGTGGACGTACCGTCGCTCAAGGGAGTCCACTACGCGATGCAGACGGGGATGTACGCCGCGCGCGCGGCCTTCGCCGCGGTCAAGGCCGGGACGCCCTCGGCCGGCGTGCTCTCGGCGTACGACGCGATGGTCCGCGGCAGCTACGTGGTCGAGGACATGCGCCGGACGCGGAACATGCGGCTCGCATTCAAGGACGGGTTCCTGGCCGGCGCGATGAAGGCCGGCCTGATGACGGCGACGGGCGGCCGGTTCCCGGGCGGGCGCATCGCGATGCATCGCGACGCCGAGGCCGAGCGGGCGGTGACCGTCGCGACGCCCTTCGCGCCCGACAACACGCTCACGTTCAGCAAGCTGGACGCCGTGTTCAAGTCGGGGAACGCGACCCGCGACACCATTCCTCAGCACCTGCTCGTCGGGAAGGACGTGAGTGCCGAGGTGGCCGAGTTCTACGCGCATCTCTGTCCGGCCGGGGTGTACGAGGTGGTGGATGGTACGCTGCGGGTGAACGCGCCGAACTGCGTGGACTGCAAGGCCACCGACGTGCTGGGGCCGCGCTGGACCCCCCGCGAGGGCGGGAGCGGCCCGAAATACCGGTTGATGTGACAATGTGCGCGGGGTCACCGCCCCGTTGCGCCGCGCCTGTTAGTCTTGCAGATTAAGGCACTGGACGGAGCCTGGGCTGGGCTCCGTTCTCACATCCACCCCCCCAGGATGGCAGCGATCACCGAGGCTCCTCCCGTCTCCACGCCCCGGCGGCTGTGGAGTTGGCTGTGGGACCAACCGACCGGCGTGCTCCTTGACGTGAGCGCCGGGGGCGAGTTCCTCGCGGCCAAGATCCGGCTGCTGGTGGTGGGGCTGCTGTTCGTCATTCCCATCGTGAACGCGGTCGGCGGGATGCCGTGGTCCGACAACGTCGTCGGGGTCACGATCGCGGCCATCGCGATGCTCATCGCCGGCCTGCTGCTGGTGGTGGTGCGGCGGGAGCTGGCGCGCCCCTGGCTGGCGTTCGCGACCAGCGCGGTGGACGTGACCATCGTGAGCGCGGCGCTCGCCTATTACGTGCACCTGGGCCAGCCGCTTTTCGCGGTGAACAGCAAGATCATCTTCGAGGTGTATTTCCTCGCGCTCGCGATGACCTGCCTCCGGTACGACGCGCGGGTCTGCGCCGTGGCCGGGGGGCTCGCGATCGTGGAGTATGCCGGCGTGGTCGGGTGGGCGGTGTGGCGGTATGACCTGCTGCATCCGAGCGCCGCGGTGGCGAACGGCGAGCCCTTCACCTGGTACATCCAGGTGGCGCGCGTCATCCTGGTGCTGATCGCCACGCTGCTCGCGGTGGCGACCGTCCGGCGGGCCCGCCGCCTCCACGAGCTCTCCACCAACGACTACCTCACCGGCCTCCACAACCGCGGCTATTTCGACGCGCGGATCCGCGAGGAGGTCGTGCGCGCGCGCCGGCACCGCCACGTGCTCTCGGTGGCGATGCTGGACGTGGACCGCTTCAAGTACTTCAACGACACCTTCGGCCACAGCGCGGGCGACATCGCCCTCAAGGAAGTGGCCCGCACCATCCGCGAGGCGCTGCGGCAGACCGACGTGGTGGCGCGCTACGGCGGGGAGGAGA
>CAMLHU010000225.1 GCA_946479825.1 uncultured Gemmatimonadota bacterium | reverse complement strand
CTGGGTCGAGCCCCTGCCGCTCCCGCCCAGGGAGCTCGCCGCCGCGCTCAGCAGCGGCAACGCGCGGCTGGTGGACAGCGCCATCACGATGATCGTCCAGCACTACCTCGACTCGATCGCGGTGGCGCCGGACCGCCCGCGCGGCCCGCCCGACTGGACCACCACGGTGGCCGGGACCAAGTTCGGGCTCGACGCGAAGAACATCTACGTGGCGGGGCTCAAGATCCCCACGGCGGTGCTCGCGCTGCTCAAGCTCCCGGGCGCCAACGAATCGCGGGTATTCGAGCGGGGGATCGCCACGATGCAGGAGGACCTCCATCGCGCCGCCCAGCGGGCGGTGACGCTGGACGAATTCCGCCAGTCCGTGCGGGAGCTCCGGGCCGAGCGCCAGCGCCAGCACGACCTCGAGGTCAACGCGAAGCTGTCGCCGGCGGACACGGCGGCGCAGCGAAAGGACGGGGGGCCGTGAACTTCGTGGACCCGGCGCAGACGGTGGTGCTGGTGCACGGCGCCGAGGGGCGCGCGGCGGAGCGGGACCGCGCGCTCGCCCTTCGGCTGCGCGACGAGGTGGAGCAGCGCGGCCGGCGGGCGATCGTCGTCTCCGACGCGGTCTACGACGAACACCCCGCGCTCCACCCGAGCGCGGTGATCGCCATCGGCGGCCCGGGCGTCAACCAGCTGAGCGCCGAGCTGCTGCCGACGCTCCCGGCGGTGTGGGCCCAGGACGACCGGATCTTCGTCCAGTCGGCCCGGGATGGCGACGATCCCTGCGCCGTGGTCTGGGGCATGGACGCCGACGCCACCGGCGAAGCGGTGGAGGCCTTCATCTTCCACGGCGAGCTCGACCGCCTCCTCGGCCGGCTCTGGCGATTCCCGAGGAATTCGCTAACGTGAGCGGAGGCCGCCGGTCCGGGCGGCCCCCCAACTGTCCCCACGAGGTCCGTGCAATGCGCCTGCGTGCGTCCGCCGCGATGCTGGTCCTGGCCCTGGCCGCCTGCTCCGATACGCTGCCGTCAGGGATCTCCCGGGGCGCCCGGGTGGCCGTGGCGCCAGCCTTCCCGTCCAACTTCTCGGCGTTCGCCCAGGCCCTCTCGATCCAGTCCGTCGCCATCAAGGTCACCCCCGCCGGCGACACGGCCACCCTCGCCCGCGCCACGCGGACGTTCAGCCCGTCGTCGGACACGCTCGCCTTCGCCCTCGATGTGCCGTTCAGCGCCGAGACCCTCGCGGTGGGGCTCGTGCTGTCGTTCCTCGACCAGAACGGCACCCCGCTGTTCGTCGATTCCGTGCCCAGCCTGGTGCTCAGGCAGGGGACGGTCGCGGCGCCGACGGCGGATTCAGTGCGCTACGTCGGGCCGGGATCCACGGCCGCCTTCGTCACAATCTCGCCCAACCCCGACACGGTGCACGGCGCCACGACGGCGCAGTTCTCGGTCACCGCCACCGACGGGCAGCAGCTGCCGCTCACCCAGGTGTACGTGCACTGGTCGAGCGACAACCCGCACGCCCGGATCGACGCCACCGGCAAGCTCACCACCGACGGCACCGCCGGCACGGCCATCGTCCGCGCCACGGTGCCGAGCTCCGTGGCGGCGGGCGGGTACGTCTCCGATTCGGCGGTCGTCACCATCCTTGGCGGCACCATCACGCCCTCCGGCAGCATCGAGGGGAGCCTGGGCGACACGGCCCAGATGCCCATCGTGGGGGCGTCGATCCAGGCGGTGCTGAACGGCGTCGGGACCACGTTCAACACCTCGACCGACTCGAACGGGACCTTCACCGTGGGCCCGCTCCCGGCGGGCACGTACACCATCAACATCTCGGCGACCGGGATGGCCTCCACCAAGTACCTGAACGCGGTGATGCCATCGGGGTCGAACGTGATCATCGTGCTCCCGCCGATCCCCCTCGTGCCGGCGACGGGGAAGACGGGGAGCGCATCGGGGACCGTATCCGACGCCCAGACCGGGCTGCCCCTCGCCGGCGCCCGGGTCCGCCTGTACCAGTACGTGAACGCCCAGGGCACCACGGCCGTGGATTCCACGCTCACCGACACGACGGGCGCGTTCACGTTCGCCAGTCACGCCGAGGGGACGTACACGCTCGAGGCGGTGGACAGCGGCTACGTCAACGGGACCCGGACCGCCGTGATCCTGGGCAGCACCAGCTCCGACTTCCAGAACATCGTGATGTCGAAGGGCGGTCCGCAGTTCCGGGCGGTGCTGACCTGGGCCGCGACCCCGCCGGACCTCGACCTCCACGCCTACACGTACGACACCCTCGATACGCGGACCGAGGTCTATTACGGCAACGCGGGCGACACGTCGTTCGTGGCGCTCGACCACGACGCAACGAGCGGGTACGGCCCCGAGACGATCACGATCTACCACAAGTTCGCCGGGGTGGACACGTTCTTCGTCTACAACTACTCGGCGTCCGGCTCGCCGTCGGACAGCGGGCTGGCCCACAGCGGCGCGGTGGTGCGCGTCTATAACAACAACGCGCTGCAGCTGACGATGTACGTGCCGGACCAGATCGGTACCTACTGGTACCTGTTCACCTGGGATGGCACCAACCTGGTGCCGCTCAATACCGTGGTGAACGTGCCGCCGGCCGCGCCGCAGGCCGCCGAGCGCCGGTCGGCGCCGAAGCGGAGCACCACGCGGTAGGGCGCGAGCAGGGACCGACTGATGGCCATGCGATGGGGAAGGGCGGGCGTGACGGCGGCGGTGCTGGTGGCCGCGGCCACGGGCGTGCTTCCTGCCCAGGGGGCCGGGCCGGTCGGCCCGGCCCCTCGCGTTCGGGTCCCGCCCGTGATGGTCCAGGCCGGGATCACCGGGACGGTGATCGCCCGGGTGCCGGTGGACTCCGCCGGCCGGCCCGATGCGGCGCACGCCGTCATCCTCCACGCCAGCGACCCGCTCCTGGTGGTCGCCCTTCGGTCGGCCCTTCCGGCACTCCGGCTCACCCCACCCGGCGGGCGCGCTGCCGCCCGCGACACGGCGGCGGTCGTCGTGCACTTCACCCTCCCGGCCGATACGTCGCTGCCGCGAGCGGTGCTCCCTTCCGATGCCGCAGAGCTCCTGGCCCGGCGGGTAGACCCCGATTCGGGCGAGGTCCTCACGTTCGGCTGGCCGGCGCGCGACACCACGGCGCCGCCCCCGACGATCGCGTCCGAGGTCGCCACCAGCCTGATCGCGGTCCGATCGCTGCTCGGCGACGCCGCTCCGCGCGGGGACTCGGGAGCGGTCGCCTGCGTCGGGGTCTCGCTGGGGGGCGCTGAGGCCGAGCTCACCCCGGCGCAGCTGGCGCAGGCCGCGGTGCCGGGGGTCTCGGTGATGGCGCGCCCGCGCTGCAACGGATTTGCGGACGGTGTGGGGCGCGTGCCGGCGCCGAGCGCCGGGCCGCGGCCGATGATCCAGGTGCTGGTGACGACGGTCGAGCGGTGGCGGGCGGGGATCGAGATCGTGCGGGGGACGATGCGGAAGGGGACGGGCGGGGTGACCTACCGGTGCTGGGTGGACACCCGGTCGGCGCCGCCGGTCGTGCGGTGCGTCGGGGAGCGCGATCTCGTCTTCTGACCGGCGGGTCGGGGTGGCAGGAGGGTCCCGTCGGCCAGGATCCGCGCCCCGGTGGCCCGTTCGACCGCAGGCAGGCGCGTCGCGCGCAGCTGACGGACGAGGTCCGTCGTGGCCTTGCTCTGTGGCGCCGTGGCAGCGAATGCCTGGTAGACCAGCGTCTGTCCGTCGCTGCTGCGCAGCGGGCCGCTGACGTTGCGGATGCCCGGTGTCCTGCGCAGCGCCGCGGCCAGCGCGGCCTGCAGGTCAGCGCCGCCCGGCGAGCGTCGCGCCACCACCTCCAGCGGCCCGTTGAAGCCGGGGCCGAACGCGTGCGCCAGCTGGTCGTAAGCGTGGCGCGTGGTCGTGTGGGCGGCGTCGTTGCCGGCGTCGCTCTGGCCCAGGCGCAGCGAGAAAGCGGGAATCGTCAGCGGGAGCATCAGCGCCAGCCCTGCTGCCATCGCGACCCAGGGCCGCCTGGTGACGAAGCCGGCCCACCGCGGCCACAGGCCGTC
>CAMLHU010000224.1 GCA_946479825.1 uncultured Gemmatimonadota bacterium | reverse complement strand
GATCAATACCTGCACGAGGTCTCCAAGACCCCCCTCCTCACCCCGCCGCAGGAGATCGCCATCGCCAAGCTGGTGCGCGCCGGTGACGAAGAGGCGATGCAGGAACTCGTGAAGCGGAACCTCCGCTTCGTGATCTCGGTGGCCAAGAAATACCAGAACCGCGGGATGCCCCTCACCGACCTGATCGGCGAGGGGAACATCGGGCTCCTGACCGCGGCGCGGAAATTCGACCCCGACCAGGGGGTCAAGTTCATCTCCTACGCGGTCTGGTGGATCCGCCAGGCCATCCTCGCCGCGCTCGCCAAGCAGGGGCGCACGGTGCGGGTGCCGCTCAACCGCACCGCCGATCTCTCGCGCATCGTCCGGACCGCCGAGGCGCTCCGCCAGGAGCTCCGCCGCGAGCCGACCCCGGAGGAGATCGCGAGCGCGGTGGGGCTCTCGCTCGAGGTCGTGCAGTCGCTCGCGGCGCTCAACACCAGCGACGTGCGCCTCGACGCGCCCCTCGACCCCGAGGGCGATCGCTCGCTGATCGAGCGCTTCATGGCCGAGGACTATGGCGACGCGGAATCGCAGGCGATGGACCGGTTCCTGACCGAAGAGGTTGAGTCGGCCCTCCGGACCCTCCCGCCGCGCGACGCCAAGGTGCTGCGCCTCTACTTCGGCCTCGACGGCGGGCGCGAGCACACCCTCGAGGAGATCGGCGGGATGCTGGGCGTCACCCGCGAACGGGTGCGCCAGCTGCGCGACCGGGCCCTCAAGCGGCTCCGCGAAGGGGACGTCGGGCGGGCGCTGGCAAGCTTCGCGGCGTGATGGTGGGTCGTGAGTCGTGGGTCGTGAGTTGATGCCACAGCCGACGACCAACGGCCAACGACCCGGAGCCCACGACCCAAAGCGCACGACCCCCGACTCCCGACTCTTTACACCCCCCCGAACGGCCCGTAACTTCCCGTCGTGAACACACTTGCAGCCGCTCCGGCGGGGGCCGGCTGGCGTCGGATCGCGCGGGTGGGGCACTGGGTCATCACCACCCGCCGCGCGCTCGCTGACGTCAGCACCTGGTCGCCCCTCCTCGTTCCGCAGATGCGCCGGCTTGGCGTGGACTCGGTGGGCATCGCCGCGTTCATCGCGATCTTCACCGGCATCGTCCTCGCCCTCCTCTCGTCCTACACCTTCACCGGCGCGGTCCCGCTCTATTTCGTCGGCTCGCTGGTCGGCAAGACGGTGATGATGGAGCTGGGCCCGGTGCTCACCGGCCTCGCGCTCGCGGGCCGGGTCGGCGCCAACATCGCCGCCGAGCTCGGCACGATGAAGGTCACCGAGCAGGTGGACGCGCTCGAGACCCTCGCCTACAACCCCAACGCCTACCTCGTCGTCCCCCGCGTCCTGGCCGGGACGGTGATGTTCCCGGTGGTCACCGCGCTCGCGATGTTCATCGGGGTGGTGTCGGGGTGGATCACCGCCATCAACCTCCTCGACCTTTCGACCCCGGAGTTCGTGAAGGGGCTCAAGCTCTTCTATCAGTTCAAGGACATCTGGTTCGGCCTGGTCAAGGCGGCGAGCTTCGGCACGGCGGTCACGCTGCTCGGCGCGGTGAACGGCCTCGGCAGCGACGGCGGCGCCGAGGGCGTGGGCCGCGCCACCACCCGCGCGGTGGTGCAGGGGGCCTGCGCCATCCTGGTGCTCGACGCGTTCTGGGCGGTGGTGCTCCTGTGAGGCGCCGGCCATGATCCGGCTCGACGACGTGTACAAGGCGTTCGGCCCCAAGGAGGTCCTGCGTGGCGTCACGCTCGACATCCCCGACGGCCAGACCACGGTCCTCCTGGGATACTCGGGTGGCGGGAAGAGCGTCACGCTCAAGCTGATCGCGGGGCTGCTCACGCCGGACCGGGGTCGGGTCCTCGTGGACGACGAGGTGGTGCACGAGCTCGATCCGCAGGGGCTCTTCGCGATGCGGGCCAAGATCGGGTACGTCTTCCAGTTCGCGGCCCTGTTCGACTCCCTGTCGGTCGAGGACAACATCCGGCTCGGCCTCCGCCGGCGCGGCGTCCCCGAGGAGGAGATGCGGACCCGGGTGGCCGAGAGCCTCCGGATGGTGGACCTGGCGGGGACCGAGCAGCGGTTTCCCGCCGAGCTGTCGGGCGGGATGCGGAAGCGGGTCGGGCTGGCGCGCGCCATCGCGCTCCGCCCGCGCTACATTCTGTACGACGAACCGACGACCGGCCTCGATCCCGTGACCTCGGCCGTCATCGACCAGCTGATGCTGCGCACGGCGAAGGAGCTCGGCGTCACGGGGGTCGTGGTGACCCACGACATGCGCACCGCCTTCACCGTCGGCGACCGCGTGGCGCTCCTCTATCAGGGCTCCATCCGCCAGGTCGGCACCGTGGACGAGATCCGCAACACCGAGGACCCGGTCGTGCGCCAGTTCATCGAGGGACGTCCCGACGCGGAGGTCGTCACGTCGTGAAGCGCGCCAACGAATTCCTGGTCGGCCTGGTGGTCATCGTGGCCGTCGTGCTGGTGGTGGCCGGGGCGCTCTGGCTGTCGGAGGCCCACCTCGGTAGCCATCAGGAGATCCAGGCCGCCCGGTTCCGGACCGTCGGGGGCCTCAAGGTCGGCGACCCGGTGACCCTGCGCGGCGTGCGGGTCGGCCGGATCGAGGCGATCCGACTGGCCGGCGACAACTGGGTCGAGACCGACCTCAGGATCTACGAGGGCGTGGAGCTGCCGAAGCACCCGGCCGTGATCGCCGCCTCTGCGAGCCTCTTCGGCGAATGGGCCGCGACCGTGGTCTCGTACGACGACCCGCAGGACGATCCCAACGTGCGCGCGATGCTCGCCGAGGCGATGGCCGCCGCCAAGGGCAAGGCGTGGCCCGGGGCGACGCTGCCCGACGTCGGCCAGCTCACCGCCCAGGCCAGCCGGATCGCCGGCGACATCGCGAGTCTCACGGGGCGGATCCAGCAGGCGTTCGACTCCAACACCGTCCAGGACCTGCGGCAGAGCATCCAGAACTTCGCCCGGGTCGTGGCCCAGCTCAACGACTTCACCCGGGCCCAGACCACCCGGATCGACGACGTCACCGGCAACGTCCAGCGGGCCTCGAAGGCGGTGGACGCCGCGGCCGGGAACCTGCAGACCGTCCTCAGCCGGATGGACAGCGCCACCGGCGACGGCCAGCTCAAGTCGATCCTCGATCACGGCAGCTCGGCGACCACCCAGATCGACTCCGCATCGCAGGACGTCCGCCAGCTCACCGCGGCCCTCCGCGAGCACGAGGCCAACCTGATCAACGTGCTCACGGCCACCGACACGCTGATGAGCCGCATCGCGCGGGGGCAGGGGACCATCGGCAAGCTCACCGCCGACTCGGCGCTCTACATGGAGACGACCGCCACGGTCGAGCAGCTGCGGAAGCTCATCGCCGACATCCAGGCCAATCCGCGGAAGTACTTCAAGTTCTCCGTGTTCTAGGCGGGAAGGTCGTGGGTCGCGAGTCGTGAGGCCGACGTCAGCACGTCGATCGATGACCAATGGCCAACGACTCACGACCCACGACTCACGACCCACGACTCACGACCCACGACCCTCAATGTCCCAGCGCAAACGCCGCCCCGATCGTGAGGTCTCCGCCGGAGGGATCGTCTTCCGGCGGACGGCGGAGGGTTTTCGCTTCCTGCTGATCAAGGACATCTACGGGAACTGGGGCTTTCCGAAGGGGCACCTCGAGCCCGGGGAGACTCCGGCCGAGGCGGCGCTGCGGGAGACGGCGGAAGAGACCGGCCTCGGGGATCTCGTGCTCCAGGGGCCGATCCGCATCATCGACTGGCACTTCCGTTTCAAGGGCCGGCCGATCCACAAGTACTGCCACTTCTTCCTGCTGGAATCGCCGGCCGCCGATCCGCGCCCGCAGGCCGACGAGGGGATCAGCGACGCCCGCTGGCATCCCCTCGACGACGCGCTGCGGACCCTGAGCTATGAGAACGCGCGCGGCGTGCTCCGTCGGGCCGGCGAGATGACCCGCACGCTCGTGGCGGTGGGGCCGGGGCGCCCCGAGCGCCGCCCCCCGCCGCCGACCATCAC
>CAMLHU010000223.1 GCA_946479825.1 uncultured Gemmatimonadota bacterium | reverse complement strand
CCAGCGTTTTTGCCATGATGGAGTTCATCACGGTCATTGCGGAAGCGCAGTTTGCGGAAGAACCTACGGCGCGGAACTCGAACTTGTTGCCGGTGAAGGCGAAGGGCGAGGTCCGGTTGCGGTCGCCCGAGTGGCGCGGGAGCTGCGGCAGCGACTTGGCGCCGAGGTCGAGGACGCCGCCGCGCAGGGTGCGCCGCGGGACGCCCTTCTCCACCTGCGCCAGGATGTCGGAGAGCATCGAGCCCAGGAACACCGAGATGATCGCCGGCGGGGCCTCGTTGGCGCCCAGCCGGTGGTCGTTGCCCGCCGAGGCGACGCAGGACCGAAGCAGGTCGGCGTGGAGGTCCACCGCGCGGATCACGGCGCAGAGGAAGACCAGGAACTGCATGTTCGTGTGGGTCTCGTCCTGCGGGTCGAGCAGGTTGACGCCGGTGTCGGTGGCCATCGACCAGTTGTTGTGCTTCCCGGAGCCGTTGACCCCCGCGAACGGCTTCTCGTGCAGCAGCACCTGCAGGCCGTGCCGGGTGGCCACGCGACGAAGCGTCTCCATCAGTACCATCTGGTGGTCGCTCGCGACCTGGCTCATCTCGAAGAGCGGCGCGATCTCGTACTGGCCCGGCGCCACTTCGTTGTGGCGGGTCTTGACCGGGACGCCCACCTGGTAGAGCTCGCGCTCGGAATCGGCCATGAAGGCGAGGACCCGGGCCGGGATGGTGCCGAAGTAGTGGTCTTCCAGCTGCTGGCCCTTGGGAGGCCGGGCGCCGAAGAGGGTGCGCTCACAGGTGAGGAGGTCGGGGCGCCGGTAGTAGAGCTCCCGGTCGACCAGGAAGTACTCCTGCTCCGGCCCCACCGTGGTGAACACCCGGGTGACGCCGCGATCCGTGCCGAAGATCCGGAGGATCCGGAGCGCCTGCTTGGAGAGCGCCTCCATCGAGCGGAGCAGCGGGATCTTGGTGTCGAGCGCCTCGCCGGTCCACGAGACGAACGCGGTCGGGATGCAGAGCGTCACGACGCCTTCCGCCCCGCGGACCAGGAACGCCGGACTGGTCGGGTCCCAGGCGGTGTAGCCGCGGGCCTCGAACGTGGCCCGGATCCCCCCCGACGGAAAGCTGGAGGCATCCGGCTCCCCCTGCACCAGGTCGGTCCCCGAGAAGTTGTAGATGACCCCGCCCTGCCCGTCCGGCGCGGCCAGCGAGTCGTGCTTCTCGGCGGTGAGCCCCGTGAGGGGCTGGAACCAGTGGGTGAAGTGGGTCGCCCCGCGCTCGATGGCCCAGTCCTTCATCGTCGCCGCCACCACGTCCGCCACCTTCGGGTCGAGCGGTTCGCCGTGGTCCATCGTGCGGACCAGGCTGCGGTAGACCTCCTTCGGGAGGCGCTGGCGCATCACCTGGCGGGAGAAGACATCCTGGCCGAAGATGGTGTCGATCGGGGCGGGGAGCGGCGCAGTCATCGGGAGGGCCTCGGCGGGTGGGGGTCGCGGAACCGGGAGCGCAGGCCGAGGATAGCGGGCGGGGGGCGCGGCGTCTATGTTTTCCCCTAGAGTGTCTAGGGGTCGTGGGTCGTGAGTCGTGAGTCGTGGGTCGGTGATCTGCGATCCCACTGGCGACGAGCCCCCTGACCCCCTGACCCACTGACCCACGGACCCACTGACCCGCCTCCCATGCTCCCGCTCCTCCCCGGCCTGCTCGACCTCTGCATCCTCCGCGCGCTCCGGTGGGAGCCGACCCACGGCGCCGGGGTGGCGGCGTGGATCCGGCTGGTGACGGACGGCGCGCTCGACCCGGAAGAGGGGACGCTCTACCCCGCCCTCCACCGGCTCGAGCGCCGCGGGCTGGTGGCGTCGGAATGGGGGCCGTCGGAGCGGAACCGCCGGGCGCGCCACTACCAGCTCACCCCTGCAGGCCGCCAGCACCTTCGCCAGGAGCTCGACCGCTGGGCCCAGTACGCCCGCGTGATCGACCAGGTGATCCGCTACGGCTACGCCTCCGGGCTCTGACCCGCATCGATGAAGGTCTCTTCGTCAGACCTTTCGGGATCCTTAATCGGGACTCGCTAGGTTGGGGTTATGACCTCACCAGCCGTGACCCGGCCACCGCAGCGCCGGCCGCTCACCCTGCAAGCTGAGCCCGCCTCTCCCCCGCCCTTCGCGCTCCCCGCCGGACACTTCGCGGCGGCGATCACCTGGCTCACGCTCGCCTCGATCGGGCTCGTGGCCATCGCTCCGGGCCTCGCCCGGGGCGACTTCCTGAATCCCCACGTCTTCGCCGTGGTCCACGCCGTGACGCTCGGCGTGATCACCACCGCGATCTTCGGCGCCCTCTACCAGTTCTTCCCGATGGCCCTCGGCGTGAACGCCCGGAGCGTCCGCGCGGGCTTCTGGGGCGGCGCCCTCCTCACCGGCGGCACCGCGACGATCGTTGCCGGTTTCTGGTGGTGGGTCCCGGCGCTCCAGGGGATCGGCTGGCTCGCGATCTTCGCGGCGGTGGGCGTGCAGGCGTGGAACCTCCTGCCCCAGCGGCGCCGAGCGACGCAGGGCAAGGTGATCGGGCTCTACGTGTCGGCGGGCCACATCGCGCTCGGCCTCGCGATGTTCCTCGCCGCCGCCCGCATCGGCGTGAGCCTCGGCTGGTGGTCGGTGGACCGGCTGGGGATGATCGCCGCCCACTTCCACCTGGCGGCGCTCGGCTTCGCGACGCTCACCGCGGTGGGCGTCGGCAGCCGGATGGTGCCGATGTTCCTCGTGTCGCACGGCACCCCCGACTGGCCGCTCCGGTGGATCGGCCCGGTGGCGCTCGCCGGCCTGGTGGTGTTCAGCGCCGGCGAGGTGGCCCACGTCGGCACGCTCTCGACCCTGGGCGGGCTGGCGCTCGTGGCCGCGGCGCTGCTCTACCTGCGGCTGGCGTACGGGTACTTCCGACGCCGGCTCCGGCGCCGGCTCGACCCCGGGCTCGCCCACGTCGCGGCTGCGTTCGGTTGGCTGGCCCTGACCACCGGCCTCGGGCTCCTGCTCCTGGCCGCGCCGGGGGTCGAACCCAGGTGGTGGGCCGCCTACGCGGTCGCCGCACTCCTCGGCTGGCTCGGGCTCCTGATCCTCGGGATCCTGTACAAGATCCTGCCGTTCCTGATGTGGATGAACATCCACGGCCGCCGCCCGAACCCGCCCGCCTCGGTCGGCGAGCTGCTGTCGCCGCCGTGGACCTGGGCCTCGCTCACTGCGCTCGTGGCCGGCCTCCTCGTGACCGTGCCCGCGGTCGCGGTGGGCCTCCCCACGCTCGCCCAGGTCGGCGCGGCCATCTGGCTCGCCGGTGCGTTCCTTGTCCCGTCGCAGTACGTCCGCATGCTCCTTCGCTGATCGGAATCCAGATGACCGCCGCCCTCCCGCCTGTCACCACCCTCGACGTCCGCGCTGCCATCGCCGCCGGCGAGGAACCCCTCGAGCAGATCCTCGCCGCCGCGGCGACCGTTCCCGAGGGCTCGGCTTTCGACCTGGTCGCGCCGTTCGACCCGACCCCGCTCTACACCGTGCTCCGCCTGCGCGGCTTCCGGTCCGAGACCACGCCGCTCGAGGGCGGCGCCACCCGGGTGCGGTTCGAGCAGACCGGGATCACCCGCGAGACCACGCTGCGCGACGTCGCCGCCCGCGGCCCGGCGTTCGAGGCGGTCCTGGGCAAGTACGGGATGGACAGCTGCTGCGGCGGCCCCAAGACCCTGGGCTTCGCCGCCAACGCGCATCGGGTGGAGCTGGGGGAGTTGCTGGGGGAACTGCAGAGCCTGGAGCGGTGAACGGTGAAGGGTGAAGGGTGAACGGGACGTCGTGAACGGGGAAAGCAACGGGTCGCCTGGGGATCTTCCCCCAAGCGACCCGTTCACCCTACCACGGACAGGGTGGGATTCGAACCCACGATACCGTTGCCGGTATACCGGTTTTCGAGACCGGCTCCTTCAGCCACTCGGACACCTGTCCAACGCACAGGCCTTCAGGCCTGTCTGATCAATTATTCCGCAGCGCCGAGCCGCGGCTTCAGCCGCGGTCGAGACCGGCTCCTTCAGCCACTCGGACACCTGTCCAACGCACAGGCCTTCAGG
>CAMLHU010000222.1 GCA_946479825.1 uncultured Gemmatimonadota bacterium | reverse complement strand
CCGGGCTTGAACAGCGTCGCAAAGGCGCGCGCAGCGGCGGTCTTCTCGGGCGTGTAGGTGTGGGGCATAGTGGAGTAAAGTAGCGGGGGGGTGAGGAGGTGAGGAGGGGAGGAGGGGAAGAAGAGAGGACGAGGTGAGGAGGAGACGGGGGGAGGGGTCAGGCGGGCGGGAGTCATTCACCAACGACCAACGACCATCGACCAACGTCCAACGACCGCCCGTCTACGCACCATCCAACTCCCGCAACTGGCGCGCGGCTCCGCGCCCGAAGTCCGTCCCCGGATACGCCCTGGCGGTGCGGGCGAGTTCGGCCTTGAGGCGCTCCCGGTCGCCGGACGCCTCGTAGAGGTCGATGAGGGAGCGATCCACCCGCGCGCGATCGGTCCGCGACAGCTCTCGGGCGCGCAACTCCAGGTAGACCTGCTCGGCCGAGGCGTAGTCCCGGCGACGGCGCCAGTGGAGATCGGCCAGCCGAAAGCGGGCCTCGAGGTCGTCCGGGTGGGCGAGCGTCCGGACCAGGTACGCGTCGGCGGCACGGTCGAACTCCCCGCGCACGACCAGCGTCTCCTCGACCCCGTAGTCGAGCGCCCGTCGGTCGGCCGAGGCGGCGAAGGTCGAGTGAAAGAAGCGGGTCGCGACCTGGGTCTCGAGCCACCGCATCGTCACGGCCAGGGCGAAGGCCAGCGGGACCGACCCGAGCATCGGCAGCGCCAGCGGCCACTGCCGGGCCTCGTGCCCCACCATGATCCAGGTCCAGAGGATCAGGAGGAGCATGATGGCGTGGACCCAGGTCGCCCGGTCGAGTGCGTCCCCGTGCGACGCGGGCCCCCGGTCGTCGTTCCGACCGGGGGCCCTTGAACGCGTCACTTCCCCCGGCCCCGGATCAGGCTGCCTGGTCCGGCTTGGCGAGCCGCGAGTTGCGCACGCCGAAGGAGAAGTAGATCACGAGGCCGATCAGGAACCAGGCCACGAGCCGGATCCAGGTGTCGACGTCGAGCGCCAGCATCAGGTAGAACGCGGAGAGGGCGCCCATCGGGGCCACGAACCAGACCCACGGGGTCTTGAACGGACGCTTGAGGCCGGGTTCGCGCACGCGCAGGACGATGATACCGATCGACACGATCACGAAGGCGAGCAGCGTGCCGATGGACACCAGCTTGGCGGCGTCGCGGAGCGGCAGGATGGCGGCCGGGATGGCGACCGCGATGCCGGTGACGATCGAGGTGATCCACGGCGTCTTGAACTTCGGGTGGACCTTGTTGACCGCGGCCGGCAGGAGCCCGTCACGCGACATCGAGTAGAAGATCCGGCTCTGCGCCATCAGCTGGACCAGGATGACCGACGAGAGGCCGGCGATGGCGCCGAGGCTGATGAGCGAGGAGATCCACCCCAGGCCGGCCCGGTCGGCGACCATCGCGATCGGGTCCGGGACGTCGAGCTGCTGGTAGGGGACCACGCCGGTGGCGATGGCCGAGACGATGATGTAGAGCACCGTGCAGATGAGGAGCGACCCGATGATGCCGCGGGGCATGTCGCGCTGCGGGTCCTTGGCCTCCTGGGCGGCGGTGGTTACCGCGTCGAAGCCGATGTAGGCGAAGAACACGATCCCCGCCCCCGCCACGATGCCGCTCACGCCGAAGTGCTCGCGCCCGCCGGTGTTGGCCGGGATGAACGGATGCCAGTTGGCCGGGTTGATGGCCTTCCACGCCAGCGCGATGAAGAGCGCCACGACCGCGAGCTTGATGAAGACGATCACGGTGTTGACGTTGGCCGACTCCTTGACGCCGATCACGAGCAGCGTGGTGACGATCGCGATGATCACCACGGCCGGCAGGTTCATCACGGCGGTCACGGTGGACCCGTCGGCCAGCGTGATGACGGTCCCGCGCGCCGCCGAGAGGGCCGGGGGCACGTGGATCCCGATGTCGCTCAGGAACCGCACCACGTAGCCCGACCAGCCGATGGCGACGGTGGTGGCGCTCAGCGCGTACTCGAGCACCAGGTCCCACCCGATGACCCAGGCGAAGAACTCGCCCAGGGTGGCGTAGCCGTAGGTGTAGGCGCTCCCGGCCATCGGGACGAGGCTCGCGAACTCGGAGTAGCAGAGCGCGGCGAAGATCGAGGCGACGCCGGCCAGCGTGAACGAGAGCACCACCGCGGGCCCCGCGTTCTCGGCGGCCACGGTGCCGGTGAGGACGAAGATGCCGGTGCCGATGATGGCCCCGATGCCCAGCATCGCGAGCTGGGTGGCCGACAGCACCCGCTTCAGGCTGTGGTCCGACTCAGCCTCGGCCTGCAGGGCGGTGACGCTCTTCCGGCGGAGAAGATCCATGTGGGGAAGTCCGAAGTGATGGGAAGGTGAGCGGTGAGCGGTGAGCGGGCCGGGGCAGCCTGCGCCTGGCGGCCCGCTCGTCGGTCACACGCCGCCGATCATCGGCCGGCCGCGGCCGCCCGTTCCTGCTGGAGCTTGCTGTGCTTGCGGCCGTAGCTGAAGTAGATCACGAACCCGATCGCCATCCAGACGATGAGCCGGAGCCAGGTGTCCATCGGGAGCGTCGCCATGAGGCCGAGGCACGAGAGCACGCCGAGGATTGGGACCACGGGGACCCAGGGCGTCTTGAACGGCCGCTCGAGATCGGGGCGGGTCTTCCGCAGGATAAGGACGCCGGCGCAGACCAGCACGAAGGCGAGCAACGTACCGATGTTCACCAGCTGGCCGAGCAGGTCGATCGGGAAGAGGCCGGTGAAGACCGCCGCGAAGATCCCGACGAAGACCTGGGTGAGGTACGGGGTGCGGAACCGCGGATGCACCTTGCCGACCCAGGCGGGGAGCAGTCCGTCGCGCGACATCGAGAAGAACACCCGCGACTGGCCGAGGAGCATCACCAGGACCACCGACCCCAGGCCGAGCACGGCGCCGAGGTTGATGATCCAGCCCATCCACTTGAGGCCCGGGACCGAGTCCACCGCGTAACCGACCGGATGGGCCACGTCGAGCTGCCCATAGGGCATGATCCCGGTGAGGATGGCCGAGACCACGATATACAGCAGCGTGCACAGCACCAGCGAGCCCAGGATCCCCTTGGGCATGTCGCGCTGGGGGTTCTTGGCCTCCTGCGCCGCCGTGCTCACCGCGTCGAACCCGATGTACGCGAAGAAGATGAGCCCCGCGCCCCGGAAGATCCCCGAGATGCCGAAGCGCCCGAACTCACCACCATTGGCCGGGATGAACGGATGCCAGTTGGCCGGGTTGATGTACTTGATGCCGGCCACGATGAAGAGGCCGATCACCAGCAGCTTGAGCGCGACGATCCAGTTGTTGACCTTGGCCGATTCGCGGATCCCGATGACCAGGACCACGCTCATCAGCGCCACGATGGCGATCGCCGGGAGGTTGATGATCCCGCCGGTCGCATGGAGTCCGGTGGAGGTGCAGAGCGCCTTGGCCCCGACATCGCTGGTCTCGCACCAGATGTAGGGCGCCTGGGTGAGCGATTCGGGGAGCGAGATGCCGAAGTTGGCGAGCAGGCTCGTGAAGTAGGACGACCAGCCCACCCCGACGGTGGCGGCCCCCATCGCGTACTCGAGCACCAGGTCCCAGCCGATGATCCAGGCGATGAACTCGCCCATCGTGGCGTAGGAATAGGTATACGCACTGCCCGCCACCGGCACCGCGCTCGCCATCTCGGCGTAGCAGAGGCCCGCGAAGCCGCAGGCAATCCCCGCCACGATGAAGGAGAGCGGGACCGCGGGGCCGGCGTACCGCGCCGCCGCGACACCGGTCAGCACGAAGATGCCGGCGCCGATGATGGCCCCGATGCCCAGGGTGGTCAGGTTGAGCGCCGAGAGGGTCCGTTGGAGCGTGCCTTCACCTTCCGCCTTGGCTTCCGCTTGCAGGACGGCAACGGACTTGGTGGCCCAGAGGCTCATCACGCTACCCCGATTCTGATGATGACGGCACCATCGGCCGAGACTGCCAAGCCGGTGGCGCGGGGGCGGCGCCCGTTACACTGGGAAACGCCGCGGAGAGGGTCCAACGAGCCTATAGACTAGCCCGCCGGATATGGGGGGTCAACGGGGGAAAGGCG
>CAMLHU010000221.1 GCA_946479825.1 uncultured Gemmatimonadota bacterium | reverse complement strand
CATCGGCTCCTCGCGCTATCACGGATACGACGCCGCGGCCCGGGTGGTCGAGGTCGGCTGGTCGTTCCTGGCCCGGAAGTACTGGGGCGGGCGCTACAACGGCGAGATGAAACGCCTGATGCTGGCGCACGCCTTCCAGTCGGTGGACCGGGTGGCGTTCATCATCGGGCCGGAGAACTGGCGTTCGCGGAAGGCGGTCGAGAAGATCGGCGGCCGGTTGGTCGGCCCCGTGACCGACGCGCGGGGGCGGCCGAGGGTGCGGTACGAGATCACCCGCGACAGCGCCAGCGCGTGATGGTGGCGGGGGCGCATATTTAGGGGGGCTCACGGCTCCGCTCGTCGGGATTCGGGGGCTCACGCCCCCGCTCGGCCGATCGTCCTGACGGACTGGGCGCTCCGCTCGGCACGGGACGCCAAGCCCGTGAGGGCGTGTGTGCCGAGAGGGGGCGTCAGCCCCCGGTGTGCGGCAGCCCGGCGACCCGGCGTTACCTTGGATCATACAATGACTCGCACGGCTGCCACGCTCCTTACGTTGACCCTGCTCGCGCCCCCTGCCCTGCGCGCGCAGGCGCCGGCGATCCGGCTCTGGCCCGGTGCCGCGCCCGGTTCCGAGCACTGGGACTGGACCGAGCGCGACATCCCCGGCACCCCCCTCGGCACGGTCATCTTCGACGTCGTCACGCCGACGCTCACCGTGTACCGGCCCCCCGCGGGCACGGCGAACGGCACGGCGATGATCGTCGCGCCCGGCGGCGGGTTCGTCGCGCTCGCGATCGACGTCGAAGGGCGCGACCTCGCGAAGTGGCTGACCGCCCGCGGTGTCACCGTCTTCCTCCTCAAGTACCGCCTCGTCAAGAAGACCGGCGACGGGATCCCCGACCTCGACGCCGACACCGCCGCGCGCTACGGGATCGCCGACGCGACCCAGGCGGTGCGGGTCGTCCGCGCGCAGGCGCGCCGCTGGGGCGTGGACCCGCATCGGGTCGGGATCATCGGGTTCTCCGCCGGCGGGATGATCGCGAGCGGCGCGCTGCTCGCCCCCGACCCCGCCGCCCGGCCCGACTTCGCCGCGATGATCTACGGCGCGCCCTTCAGCAAGATGCCCGCGGTCCCGGCCGGCCTTCCGCCGACGTTCCTGGCCTGGGCCAAGGACGATCCCATCGCGAGCGGCGCCGAATCGCGTTTCGCCGCCGCCCTCGACTCGGCGGGCGACCACCCGTCGGTGCACCTGTACGCCACCGGCGGCCACGGCTTCGGGCTCAAGCACCAGGGGACCGAGAGCGACCGCTGGATCGCGGACTTTGAACGGTGGCTACGGACGGCGGGATTCCTGGGGAGGAAGTAGCGACGATGTACGGCCTCATCGGCAAGATCACCGCGACCCCCGGCCAGCGCGACGCGCTCGCCGCGATCCTCCTCGATGGCACCGGTGCGATGCCTGGCTGCCTGAGCTACGTCGTCGCGGCCGACCCCGCGAACGCTGACGCCCTCTGGGTCACGGAGGTCTGGACCGACCGCGCGGCGCACCAGGCGTCGCTCAAGCTCCCCGCGGTGCAGGCGGCGATCGCGCGGGGCCGTCCGCTCATCGCGGGCTTCAGCGACCGGGTCGAGACCACCCCGCTCGGTGGCGTCGGCCTCCCGGCGGCCGGACGCTGAGATGCGGCACCTGCTCGCGATCCTGGCCACGCTCGCCGCCGCGCCGCTCACGGCACAGTCCACGCTCTCGATCGTGGACACAAGCGGGACCACCCCGACCCTCTCCGACCGGACGGTCCTCGTCGCGCGCGCCGCCGACGGGCGCCCCCTGGGCGAGAAGGACGGGCCGTGGCGGGTGGTGGTCGAAGGGGAGCGGCTTCCGACCCGATGGATCCGGCAGGTGTCACGACTCGTCGTCCGAAAGGGGACCGACCGATGATCCAGGGACTCCGCACCGCCATCTATCACGTCCCCGACCTCGCCAAAGCCAAGGCGTGGTATCAGGCCGCGTTCGGCGTGGCGCCGTACTTCGACGAGCCGTTCTACGTGGGGTTCAGCATCGGCGGCTTCGAGCTGGGACTCGACCCTGAGCCGGTCGCCGGCGCCAAGGGCCCGGGCGGGGTGGTCGCCTACTGGGGCGCGCCGAACGCCGACGAAGCGCTGGCGCACTTCCTCAAGGTCGGGGCCACCCTGCGGTCTCCGGTCCGCGACGTCGGCGAAGGGATCCGCGTCGCGACCGTGGCCGACCCGTTCGGGAACCTGATCGGGCTGATCGAGAATCCGCACTTCGGGAAGTAGCGGCCGGAGCGACATGCGCCGCGCCCTCGCCGTCTGCCTGACCGCCGTCCTCGCCGGGTGCGCCGGGACGCGGCCCGGCTGGGTCCGCCGCGAGCTGACGATCCCGATGCGCGACGGGGTCCGGCTCCACGCGGTCGCCCTGGCCCCAGCCCGCGACACCGCGCCGCTCCCGATCCTCCTCATCCGCACCCCGTTCGACGCCGCCCGCGAACTGCCGGCCGCGGAGCCGCCGGCGGGATTCCGGGAGCTCGCGAAGGACGGGTACATCTTCGTCTTCGAGGATATCCGGGGGCGATCGGGATCGGGCGGGACGTTCGTGACGATGCGCCCGCTGGCCGATCCCGGCGACCCGAAACGCGTCGACGAGTCCACTGATGCGTGGGACACGATCGACTGGCTGGTGCAGCACCTCCCGCACAACAACGGCAAGGTGGGGACGCTCGGCTACTCCTACCGTGGCTGGCTCGCGGCGATGGCCGAGGTGCACCCCCATCCCGCCCTCAGGGCGGTCTCGCCCCAGGCGCCGGTGGTCGACGCGTGGCTCGGCGACGACTTCTTCCATCAGGGCGCCTTCCGCCAGACGCAGGGCGCGGCGTACGCCGCGTGGATCGAGAGCGGCAAGGGATTCACGGTCCCGGATTCGGACCAGTATGACTTCTACCTCCGCTTCCCCACGCTCGATTCCCTGGCCCGCGCCACTGGCGTCGCCGAGACGCCGTCGTGGGCGGGCTTCCGGGCGCACCCCGCGCGCGACGCCTACTGGAAGGCCCGCGCGCTGCAGGAGGTGCTGACCCGGCCGACCGTGCCCACCCTGGTCGTCGGCGGCGCGTGGGACGCGGAGGACCTCTTCGGGCCGCAGGCGCTCTACGCCACGCTGGCCGCGCACGACACCGCAGGGCTCGCGCACTTCGTGTTCGGCCCCTGGTGGCACGGCGGGTGGCTCCGGTCGCCGGGGGACTCCATCGGCTCGCTCGCGCTGGGCGACAGCACCGCGGCGTGGTTCCGCGAGCACATCCAGCGGCCGTGGTTCGCGTACTGGCTGCACGGCGCCGGCGACGGGAAGTTCCCCGCGGCGTGGGCGTTCGAGACCGGCGGGAACGCCTGGCACACCTTCGCCCGCTGGCCCGCCCCGGGCGCGACCCCGAAGGCGCTCTATCTCGGCCCGGGCGGTGCGCTGTCGTTCGATCCGCCGGCGCGCGGGAGCCCGTTCGACGCGTACACCTCGGACCCCGCGCACCCGGTGCCGTACGTTCCCCGGCCGGACGATGAGAGCGGCTGGGCGACCTGGATGCTCGACGACCAGCGCTTCGCGACGGCCCGGCCCGACGTGCGGAGCTGGGTCTCGGCACCGCTCGCCGGCGACCTGGTCGTCGCCGGGAACGTGACCGCGCGGCTCTTCGCGTCCACGACGGGCACCGACGCCGACTGGGTGGTCAAGCTCATCGACGTCTTCCCCGACTCCGTGGCCGGGGCGCGCGGACTCGACGGCTATCAGCTGATGGTGAGCGGGGACATCCTGCGGGGGCGGTACTGGAAGGGCTTCGACCGGGCCACGGCGGTCCCGGCCAACGTCGTCACCCCGTTCACCGTGGACCTGCACCAGCAGTTCTACCGCTTCAAGGCCGGACACCGGATCATGGTGCAGGTGCAGAGCAGCTGGTTCCCGCTCTACGACCGGAATCCCCAGACCTTCGTGCCGAACATCTTCGAGGCCCGGGCGTCAGACTACCGACCCGCCGAGCAGCGGGTCTGGCACTCGGCGCAGTATCCGTCGCGGGTGGAGGGGGAGGTGGTGGGAGGGGACGGCAACTAGCGGAAGACAGCAGGCCCTGAAACGGGCGGGAGTGCGGCGGT
>CAMLHU010000220.1 GCA_946479825.1 uncultured Gemmatimonadota bacterium | reverse complement strand
GGAGCATCGCCCAGGTGCTCTTCAGCACCGGGATGATCCAGCCGGTCAAGCGGCTTGCCGCGGAGGCGAAGAAGCGGGGGATCGTCACCGTCATCGACGGGGCGCATCCGCCGGGCATGCTCCAGGTGGACCTCACCGATCTCGGCTGCGACTTCTACGCCTCGAGCCCGCACAAGTGGCTGCTCGCGCCCAAGGGCGTCGGGTTCCTGTATGTGAGCCCGGCTTGGATCGACCGGCTCTGGCCGCTGGTGGCGTCGGGGGGCTGGGACGACCTCGCCATCAAGGGGCAGCGGTTCGACCACGTCGGCACCCGGAACGACTCGCTGCTCTACGGCTTCCAGGCCGCCCTCGATTTCCACGACCGCATCGGCTCGGCGGCCATCGAGCGGCGGGTGCGCGGCCTCGCGACCGACCTCGACGCCCGGCTCCGGAAGATCGACGGGATCGAAATGAAGTCGCCGAGCCGGGCGGCGCACCGCAGCGCGATGGTGAGCTTCACCGTGCGGGGGAAGAAGATCGAGGACGTGATCGCGGCGCTCTGGAAGATGGGCCCGGTCCGCGTGCGCCACGTCGCGGAGTACGACTACCACTACCTCCGGCTCTCGACCCACATCTACAACTCCCCGGCGGAGGTGGAGACGGTGGCGGGGTACCTGGCGGAGATCGCGGCCGGTTAGAAGGTGGGACCACGGAGGACACGGAGGGGCACGGAGAAGGTCGTCCTCCGTGGTGCGGTAGTCCTTGCCCTATCGGAATATTGGTGCATCCCGTGTACGGATAGCGGATAGCGGATAGCGGATAGCGGATAGCGGATAGCGCTTAGCGTCCCCTCCCCCCCGTCTTGCACACCCCTCGCACCGGGCATTCGCCGCAGCGGGCCACCCTCGCGGTGCAGACCAGCGCGCCGAGTTCCATGATCGCCTGGTTGAAGGTCCAGGCCGGCTTCCCCGCGCGCGGCACCAATCCCCGCGCCGTTGCCCAGACCACTTTGTCGTTCGGGTCCTTCGGACGTCGGGGATGGAAGGCTCGGCGGATGACGCGCGCGACGTTGGTATCCACCGCCGGCTCGCTCCGCTCGTAGGCGAAGGTCGCCACGGCGCCCGCCGTGTAGGGCCCCACTCCCGGCAGTTCCCGCAGCGTCGCCGGATCGTCAGGCAGCTTGCCGGCGTGCTCTCGCACCACCGTCCGCGCCAGCGCGTGCAGGTTGGCCGCCCGCCGGTAATAGCCCAGCCCCTCCCAGCTTTCCCGCACCTGCGCCGGGCGGGCTGCCGCCAGGTGGTGAACGGTCGGGTACTTGCCGAGGAAGCGCGGATAGTACTCTGCCACTCGGCTCACCTGCGTCTGCTGCAGCATGAACTCCGACACGACGATGTGATATGGGTCCCGGGTCCGCCGCCACGGCAGGTCGCGGCCGTGCTTCCGGAACCACGCGACCAGCTTGCGACGGAAGGCGCGCGCCTGGGCCTGGTCGATCTTCGCCATCAGCGATCGCGTCCCATCTGCCGTTCACGCCTCCCGTTCACCGTTCACGCCTCCCCGTTCACTCTTCACCCTTCACCGTTCACCTTCCCGCCCCCGGGGGTGGACTTACCCGCCATCTTCCGACAAACTAATGCGTTACGCGCTGCCGGCGGAGCCGTCGCCGGCGCCGGATCCTTCCCGTGCCCGAGGCCCGATGGCCGCCGCGAACCTCGACATCCGCCGCTGGATCGGCCGGGCCGCCCTCACCTCGGCCGCGCACGCGGGCCGGGTGAGCCTGATGCTGGTCGAGATCGCCCGCGGGCTCCGCGAGTGGCGCATCTGGCTTCCGCGCACCGTCACCGAGGCCTGGAACATCGGGGTCGGGAGCCTGTTCATCGTGCTCCTGGTCTCGTCCTTCGCCGGCGCCGTCACCGCCTTCCAGACCGGCTACCAGTTCAAGTCGAGCCTGCCGATCTACGTCGTCGGCACCCTCGTCGTCTCCTCGATCGTCCTCGAGCTCGGCCCCGTCCTCACGGGGCTCATCCTGGCCGGCCGCATCGGCGCGCGCTACGCCGCCGAGCTCGGCACGATGCGCGTCACCGAGCAGATCGACGCGCTCGAGAGCCTCGGCCGCTCGCCGGTGTCGCACCTCATCATCCCCCGCGTCGTCGCCGGGTTCGTGATGATCCCGGCGCTCACCGTGCTGTCCAACGTCATCGGCATCCTGGCCGGGTGGCGCGGCGCCCTCGCGGCGCTCCCCCAGCTCACCAACCAGGATTTCATCTACGGCGCCCAGTACTTCTGGCGGCCGTTCGACGCGGTGTACTCGCTCATCAAGTCGGTCTTCTTCGCCGGCGCCATCACCATCATCCCCTGCTACATGGGCTTCAACACCCAGCAGGGGGCCGAAGGGGTGGGGAAGGCCACCACCGGCGCGGTCGTGAGCACCTCGGTCATCATCCTGCTGCTCGACGCCGTGCTCGCCAAGGTGCTGCTCAACCAATGATCCGGCTCACCGGCGTCACCAAGCGCTTCGGCGAGCAGGTGGTCCTCGACGGCGTGGATTTCGACGTCCAGGAAGGGGAGACGGTCGCGCTCCTCGGCCCCTCCGGCACCGGCAAGAGCGTGCTGCTCAAGCACATCAACGGGCTCATCCATCCCGACGCGGGGCGCATCGAGGTGGACGACAAGGACGTGGCCACCCTGCCGCGCCGCGAGCTCGCCGCGCTCCGCGCCGACATCGGCTACGTCTTCCAGAACGGCGCGCTCTTCGACTCGATGAACGTCTTCGAGAACGTCCGGCTCGGCATCACCGACGAAGCGCAGTACCGCGACGCCACGTTCTGCCGCGACCGCGTGGCCCAGTGCCTCCAGCTCGTCAACCTCACGCCCGACACCGCCGAGAAGTTCCCGGCCCAGCTCTCGGGCGGGATGCGGAAGCGGGTCGGCATCGCGCGCGCCATCGCGGGGCGCCCCAAGTACCTGCTCTACGACGAGCCCACCTCGGGGCTCGACCCGGTCAACGCCGACATCATCGACGCGCTGATCGAGCGGCTGAGCACGGAGCTCGGCGTCACCAGCGTGATGGTGACGCACGACGTCCGCGGCGCCTTCCGCGTGGCCGACCGGCTGGCGCTCCTCACCGGCGGGAAGATCGTCCTCCAGGGCACGCCCCAGGAGTTCCTTGCCTCGACCCGCGCCGAGGTGAAGGCCTTCCTCGAGCGCGACCTCGACACCTCCACCTTCGCGGCCTGACCCCATGGACCTCCACTACAAGCGCGAAGTGACCGTCGGCGGGCTCGTGATCCTGGCCGCCGTCCTCTTCGTCGGCGGCACGATCCTCCTGGGCGGCGGGCACCTCACGCCGGCGCGCGACGTGCAGGTGGACTTCCGCGAGGTGAGCGGCCTCAAGCCGGGGAGCCCGGTGCGGGTCTCGGGCGTCGGCGTGGGGCGGGTGGAGCGGATCGACCTCGAAGGGGTGGGGAAGGTACGGGTGACGTTCTCGGTGCCGCCCAAGATCGCGCCGCACATCGACGCGCAGGTGTCGGTGCTCGCCGTCGGCCTCGTGGGCGACGTGGCGCTCGACTACAATCCCGGCGCGGCGTCGCAGCTCCTCCCCGAGGGGCAGGTCATCGTCGGCACCGAGGCGGCGCCGGGGCTCAGCGCCAAGCTCGAGGACATGGGCGCCCAGGCCAAGCAGGTGATGACGGGCGCCTCGGAGATCCTGAACCAGCGCACCGCCGACGACCTCCACAACACGCTGCTCGCGATGCAGCGGCTGATGAACGCCTACAGCGACCGCGATCAGGGCCCCACCGCCGAGCTCACCGCCACGATGGCGAGCCTCCGCCGGATGAGCGACCGGCTCGACCACCTCCTCGGCGACCCGCACACCGCGGCCACGCTGGCGCACCTCGATACCCTGTCAGGCAACCTCGCCACCTCGACCCGCACCCTCGGCGACCTCACCGGCCAGCTCACCAGGACCAGCGCCTCGCTCGACACGCTCCTCGCCGGGATGAACGCGGGGAAGGGGACCCTCGGCAAGCTCGCCACCGACAGCGGCCTCTACAACGACGCCCGCCGCACCAGCGCGGCGCTGACGGCACTGCTCGAGGAGCTCAAGAAGAATCCGGGCAAGCTGAATATTCAGGTGAGGATATTCTAGGGAGGTCGTGGGTC
>CAMLHU010000219.1 GCA_946479825.1 uncultured Gemmatimonadota bacterium | reverse complement strand
CGGGATCATGAACATCATGCTCGTCTCGGTGACCGAGCGGACGCGCGAGATCGGCGTCCGCAAGGCGCTCGGCGCCCGCCACGGCGACATCCTGTTCCAGTTCCTGGTCGAGTCCGCCACCCTCTCCACGGTGGGCGCCGCGCTCGGCATCGCGACCGGCTTCGCGCTCGCCTTCGCCGTCGCGGCGATGTCCCCCCTGCCCGCCGCCGTGGCGCCCTGGTCGGTAGCCGTGGGCGTCGCGGTCGGGATGACCGTCGGCATCGTGGCGGGGGTCTATCCCGCCAACCGGGCCGCCCGGCTCGACCCCATCGCCGCGCTGAGGTCTGAATGAAGCGCCGCACCCTCCTCGACCCCGCCCGGCTCGCCGAAGGGGTCGGCATCGCGCTCGACGCGGTCCGCTCCAACAAGTGGCGGGCCTTCCTGACCATCCTGGGCGTCGCCATCGGCGTCGCCGTGGTCATCTCGATCGGCTCGGCCATCACGGGCATCAAGCGGAGCGTCCAAGCCCAGCTCGAGACGCTGGGCCCCAAGACGTTCTTCGTCCAGCGGTTCTTCCGCGGCGGCATCAGCATCAGCGACGGCTCCGACGAGATGTCGCCCTGGCGGCGGAACCCGTGGCTCAAGGTGGACGAGGCCAAGGCCCTCCGGAAGCTCCCGGGCGTCGCCGACGTGGTCTACCGCGAGGACGGCAACGCCCCGGTGAGCGCCGGGGGCCAGAACCTCTCGAGCGTGAGCGTCCTGGGCTTCAGCCCGGGGTGGCCGGCGGTGGTGGGCGGAACGGTCACCGAGGGGCGCAGCTACACCGAGATGGAGGAGGTCGCGGCCTCCCACGTCGCCGTCCTCAACGACAAGCTCGCGAACACGCTCTTCCCGGATCTCGACCCCCTCGGCCGGCTGGTCAAGATCAACGGCGAGCCGTACCAGGTCATCGGGGTGTATACCGACGCCGCCGGCCTGTTCAGCAACAACGACACGCCGGAGGTCACGATCCCCCACGCGGCGTTCATCAAGACCGTGGACTACTGGAAGGGCTGGATGGGGTTCGCGGTGCGCCCCAAGGACAGCGTGAGCGTGGCGGACGCGATGGATCAGGTGACCGCCGCGATGCGAGGGATGCGGGGGCTCAAGCCCACCCAGGACAACAACTTCGCGCTCGTCACCCAGGACAAGCTGCTCGACACCTTCAACAGCGTGACGAGCGGGTTCTTCATCGTGATGATCGCCCTCTCGATGGTGGGCCTGATGGTGGGCGGCGTCGGCGTGGTGGCCATCATGATGATCTCGGTCACCGAGCGCACCCGCGAGATCGGCGTCCGGAAGGCGCTCGGCGCCACCCGCCGGGAGATCCTCTTCCAGTTCCTGGTCGAGGCCTCGACCCTCACCCTCATCGGGTGCCTCGTCGGCATGGTGCTGGGAGGCCTGGTGGCCCTCGTCATCCGGGCGCTCACGCCGCTCCCGGCCGCCATCCCGCTCACGTCGGTCATCGGCGCGGTCGTCGCCGCCATCCTGACGGGGGTCCTGTTCGGGATGTACCCCGCGCTCAAGGCCAGCCGGCTCGACCCGGTGGACGCCCTCCGCTACGAATGATCCGGCGGACCGGGGGCCGACGCCCCCGGTCCGTTCATCCGGCCTTGCGGAACGCTTCCGGCGGGGCGGTGTAAGTTCCAGCTATGCCGCTCGCCGAGGCCGTCCGGCTCGCCCTCTCCGCCGTCTGGAGCGCCAAGCTCCGCTCGTTCTTCACCCTCCTCGGCATCATCGTCTCCGTCGCCTTCCTGGTCGCGGTCACCGCGATCATCCAGGGGATGAACTCCTACGTCAAGGAGAACCTGACGGGGGCGATGATCGGCACCAACGCCTTCCAGGTCCGGCGCGCGCCCATCGCCATCGGCCTCCTCGACGACGAGACGATCAAGAGCATCAACCGCCGTCCGCTGGTGTCCGCGGAAGACGCCGCCGCCGTGGCCCGGGCCCTCCCCGACGCCCGCGCGGTGGCCCTGCAGTCGGGGTGGCCGCCCCCCTCGGCCGAGGTGAGCTACCGCGACCGCAGCGTCGGGAGCGTCCTCGTCTTCGGGGTCACCCCGCCCTACCAGCTGGTCCAGGACTACCGCTACGCCGCCGGCGAGCCGCTCACCGAACCCGACGTCCGGGAACGGCGCCTCGTCGTGGCGCTCGGGTTCGACATCGCCAAGAAGCTCTTCGACGACCCGGCGAGCGCGGTCGGCAAGAAGGTCCGCATCGGCGGCAACGAGGTGACGGTCCGCGGCGTGATCGCCTCGAAGGGCCAGGTGCTGGGCCAGTCCTTCGACGGCTTCATCCTGCTCCCGCTCTCCACGTTCGAGTCGTTCTACGGCCGCCGGAAGACCACGGTGGTGTCGGTCAAGATGAACACCGCCGGCGAGGTCGTCCCAGCGATGGAACGGGCGGAGGAGGCGATGCGGGTGGCCCACCAGCTCCGCCCGGGCCAGCCCGACGACTTCACGGTGGACAAGGCCGACGCCCTGGTCGCGTTCTGGCAAAGCCTGACCCGCCTGCTGTTCACCATCATTCCGGCCGTCGTGTGCATCGGGATCGTCGTCGGCGGCATCGTCATCATGAACATCATGCTGATGACCGTGAACGAGCGGATCCGGGAGATCGGGCTCCGGAAGTCGCTGGGCGCCCGCCGCCGCGACATCCTGCGGCAGTTCCTGGTAGAGACGGTGGTGCTCTCGACGCTGGGGGGCATCCTCGGCGTGTCGGCGGGCTGGGGGCTCGCGATGCTGGTCAACGCGGTATCGCCCCTCCCCGCCCGGGTCACCCCCTGGGCGGTGGCGGCGGCCCTCACGCTCGGCGCCGGGACCGGGATCATCTTCGGCGTGTATCCGGCGAGCCGCGCGGCGCGGCTCGACCCGATCACGGCGCTCCGGGCGGAGTAGATGGGGAGCTCGAGCCTCGCCGAGGGGGTGCTGATCGCCCTCGACCAGCTGCGGAACAACAAGCTCCGCTCGGCGCTCACGATCCTGGGCGTGGTCATCGGCGTGACGGTGGTGATGGCGATGGCGAGCATCGTGCAGGGCGTGCGCTCCCAGATCTTCAACACCATCGAGGTCGCGGGGCCGAGCACGTTCTACGTGGTGCGGTTCTTCTCCCAGACCCCGCTCAACCCGGACAACCTCCCGATGGAGGTGCGGATCCGGCCGGTGCTCGACCGCGACGACGCCGCCGCGCTCGCCCGGGTGCCGAACATCGCGTACGCCGGCCTCTGGATCCAGCTCTTCGTGCGGCTCGAGCGGGGCGCCATCCATACGCAGCAGATGACGCTCTTCGCCGCCGACGACCACTATATGGACATCCAGGGAGGCACCCTGCTCCGCGGCAGGCTGTTCACGCCGGCCGAGCTACACGGGGCGCCGGTCATCGTGCTGGAATCAGACGTGGCCGACCGGCTGTTCGGCCAGGAGGACCCGCTCGGCGAGTACGTGCGCGTCGGCGGCCAGGCGCTCCGGGTCATCGGGCTGTACGAAAAGCCCGCCAACATCTTCGAACCCCCCGGGCAGGCCACCGCGGGGTTCATCCCCTATGAGACCGGCCGCCAGCGCTACCGCTACGACGAGACCAACGCCCTGGTGATCGCCGTGCGGCCGCGCCCCGGCGTGGACCCGTCGCTCGTCCGCGACGAGGCCACCGCCGCCCTGCGCCGGGTCCGGGGGCTCCGCCCCGCCACGCCCAACACCTTCGACCTCGTGACCCAGGACCAGATCCTCGAGACGGTGGACAACCTCACGGGGATCTTCTTCCTGGTGATGGTGGCGCTCTCGAGCGTGGCGCTGCTGGTGGGCGGGATCGGCGTCATGGCCATCATGATGGTCTCGGTGACCGACCGCACCCGCGAGATCGGCACCCGCAAGGCGCTGGGCGCCACGCGGCGGATGATCCTCTGGCAGTTCCTGGTCGAGGCCGCGACGCTCACCCTGGCCGGCGGGATCCTCGGCATCGTCTTCGGCGTGGCCACCGGCGAGGTGCTCAAGCGGGCACTCCACGTCGAGGCGTCGGTCCCCGTGTGGAGCGCGGCGCTCGCCACCGGGGTGAGCGTCCTCATCGGCCTCGTCTTCGGGGTCATCCCCGCCAACCGCGCCGCCCGGATGGATCCGATCGAGGCCCTCCGGTACGAGTAGGGTGAACGGTGAAC
>CAMLHU010000218.1 GCA_946479825.1 uncultured Gemmatimonadota bacterium | reverse complement strand
GCTGATTTAGTTCTTCGTGGCCCGGCCGGCGGTGGCCCGGCTCCTCGCGGCGGCCCCCGTTGCCCCCCCCGCTCCCATCGCTCCGGAGACGGTCCGGGCCTATGCCCGGCACGCCGCGGAATTCGCCATCCAGGCCCTGTCCGCATGACGACCCGTCCCGCCTCCCGCTCGCTGGCGCTGCTCGCGCCGCTCCTCCTCGTGGCCGGTTGCCACCGCGCCCCGGCCCCACCGTCCGGCGTCGGCACGCTCGAGGTGACCGAGGTGGACCTGGCCCCGTCGGTCCCGGCGCGCCTGACCCGCGTCCTCGTCCAGGAAGGCGATCGCGTCCGCTCCGGCGACACGGTCGCCGTCCTGACGCAGGCCGGACTCGGCGACCAGGTGACGGAGGCCCGCGCCCGGATCTCGTCCGCCGAAGCGCGCCTCCGGGAACTCGAGACCGGCTCGCGCACCGCGGAGATCCACCGCGCCGAGGCCGACTCTGCGGCGGCGGCGGCGACCGCCGACCGCGCCGCCAAGGAGCTCGCGCGGATCAAAGCCCTGGTGCCGAGCGGGGTCGCGACGCCGCAGCAGCTGGACGACGCCACCGCCGCGGCGGACGAGGCCGCCAGCCGACGGGCGGCCGCGGAGGCGACGCTCCGCCTGGTGCGCGAGGGCCCGCGTTCGGAGGAGGTCTCCGCCCAGCGGGCCGAGCTCGCGCGAGCCCGGGCGGCGCTCGACGCCCTCGAGGCCAGCGTCCACGACCTGGTGCTGGTGAGCCCGACCGACGCGGTGGTGCTCTCCCGCAACGCCGAACCAGGCGAGGTGCTCGCCGCCGGCGTCCCGGCCGTCACCCTCGGCGAGGTGAAGCACCCGTACACCCGGATCTATCTCGGCCCCACCGAACTCCCGGCCATCCACGTAGGCGACCCCGCGACCGGCGTGCTCGACGGCTTCCCCGACCGCCGCTGCCCGGGACGCGTGGTCGCCATCAACACCCAGGCCGAGTTCACCCCCCGGGTCGCGCTCACCGAGCGCGAACGCGCCGACCTCCTCTTCGGCGTCAAGGTCGCCTTCGACGACACCACCGCCGCGCTCAAGGCGGGGCTGCCGATCACGGTGACCATCGGCGGTGCCCGGTGACGGACCTCGCCGTCGAGACCCACGGGCTCCGCAAGGTCTTCGGCGACGTCGTCGCCGTCGCCGGGCTCGACCTCGCCATTCCCCGCGGCCAGGTGCTCGGCCTGCTCGGCGCCAACGGCTCGGGGAAGACCACGACCATCCGGATGCTGTGCGGCCTGCTCGAACCGACGGCCGGCGAGGCCACCGTGGTGGGGTTCGACGTCCGGACCGGGGCCGAGCAGATCCGGACCCGCATCGGATACATGTCCCAGAAGTTCGGGCTGTACGACGACCTGACGGTGCTCGAGAACATGGAGTTCTACTCGGCACTCTACGGCCTTCGGGGCGCCGCGCAGCGGGTGCGGCTCGACGAGCTGGTGCGGGAGATGGGCTTCGGCGGGCGGGTGGGCCAGCTGACCGGACAGCTCAGCGGCGGGTGGCGCCAGCGGGTCGCGCTCGCCTGCGCCATCGCGCACCGCCCCGACCTGCTGCTCCTCGACGAGCCGACGGCGGGCGTGGACCCCGCCGCGCGGAAGCTCTTCTGGGAGCGGATCTATCGCCTGGCCGAGGAGGGGGTCACCATCCTCGTGACCACGCACTATATGGACGAGGCCGAACGGTGCGAGCGGCTGGCGGTGATCAGCCGCGGCGAGCTCCTCGCCACCGGCACGCCGGCCGAGGTCCGCGCGCACTTCCACGCCGCGACGCTGGAGGACGTGTTCATCCACCTCCAGCAGGAGAGCGGGGAGCTCGTCGCGTGAACCTCCTGCGCCGGCTCCGCGCCTCCGACCTCTGGCCGATGCTCTGGAAGGAAGTCCTCCAGCTCCGCCGCGACCGCCTGACGCTCGGCCTGATGATCGGCGTGCCGGCCATCCAGCTCCTGCTCTTCGGCTACGCCATCCAGACGGAGGTGCGTCACCTGCCGACCGTGGTGCTCGACGAGTCGCGCACCCCCGAGAGCCGGGCCCTGGTGGCCCGGATGGTCAACACCGGCAACTTCGACCTCGCCGCCGCCGTGGGCGACCGCGGCGGTGTCCGTGACTGGATCGAGTCGGGGCGGGCCGCGGCGGCCATCGTGATCCCGCCGGGCTACGCCCGCGACCTCAAGCGCGGCCGCACCGCCGAAGCCCAGGTCATCGTGGACGCCGCCGATCCGATGTCGTCCTCCGCCGCGATGAGCGGCGCCCAGCTCGCCGGCCAGCTCGAGGCCCGCGAGATGGCCCTCGGCGACCGCCCGCCCCCGGTCGAGGTCCGGGTCCGTCCCTGGTACAACCCCGATTCGCGGAGCGCGGTGTACATCGTGCCGGGCATCATCGGCGTGCTGCTCTCGCTCACGATGGTGCTCATCACCAGCGTCTCGATCGTGCGCGAGCGGGAAAAGGGCACGCTCGAACAGCTCATCGTGACGCCGATCGGCAAGGCGAGCATCATGGTCGGGAAGCTGGCGCCGTTCATCGTGGTCGGCTACGTCCAGATCACGGTGGTGCTGCTGCTGGGCCGCCTGCTCTTCCACGTCCCGGTGGTGGGAAGCGTGGCGCTGCTCTACGTCATCGCCCTGCCGTTCATCGTGGCCAACCTGGGGATCGGGCTCTTCCTCTCGACGCTGGTCCGGACCCAAAGCCAGGCGATGCAGCTCGGCTTCCTGTTCCTCCTCCCCAACATCCTGCTCTCAGGATTCATGTTCCCGCGCGCGGCGATGCCGGCCCCGGCCCAGTGGATCGGCGCCCTGCTGCCGCTCACCTACTTCCTCGACGTACTGCGGGGGATCCTGGTGAAGGGCGTCGCAGCGATCCACCTGGTGCCCGCCACCGCGGCGCTGGTGGTGTTCGCGGTGGGGATGGTGATGGTGAGCGTGCGGCGGTTCGCGAAGACGGTGGAGTGAGGGGGGAGGTAGGAGCTTGGAGCTTGGAGCTTGGAGCTGGGAGCTGGGAGCTGGGAGCTTGGAGCTGGGAGCTGGGAGCTTAGAGCTCAGAGCTTGGAGATAGGGGAAGGCGGGGCGCGATAGGGCTCCGACGGAGGGGCCGGGCGGCGGGGGTTCGCGTCAACCGGCGACGCAGGCCGTCAAGCATTGCCCGGACCTCGCTGGCCTGCGCGAAACCAGCATTGAACGCGTCGTCTGAGATCCATCCAAGATCGTGGGCCAGCACGAACTGATACTGGAGTTCGTTGACCGAGCCGAGCGCGATCTTGATGAAACGAGCCATATCGGCGTCGGCCCAGCGCCCGGCACCCTCGGCGATGTTCGAGGCGACCGAGACGGCCGACCTTCGCATCTGACTCGTCAGGCCGTAGCGCTCATCGGCCGGGAACCGATCCGTGGCCCGGTAGGTGAAGAGCGCCAGCGCGTGCGCCTTCCGCCAGACTTCCAATTTCCGATAGTCACCCATGGCCGCCTCCTTGCGGCCATCCTAACGACAGGCCCGCGGCAGGCGACCATCATTCGGACGCCCTTTGGTTCCAATTCATCCCCCACCCAGTCCCCCACCCCACGCGCTAAGCTCCTAGCTCCTAGCTCCACGCTCCACGCTCCTAGCTCCCCTTCACCGCCTGCACAAACGCCGTCGCGTGCTCCACTGGCACATCCGGCAGTATCCCGTGCCCCAGGTTGGCGATGTAGCCGGTCGGGCCGAACGCCTCGACCATCCGGCGGGTGCGCTCGCGGATCGTGGCGGGATCGGCGTAGAGCCAGGTGGGATCGAGGTTCCCCTGCAGCACCGCTCCGGCGCCCAGGCGCCGGCGCGCGTCGGCGGCGTCGGTCTGCCAGTCCACGCCGATCACGTCGGCACCGGTGACCCGCGCGATCTCCTCGAGCGCCCAGCCGGCGCCGGGGGAGAACGCGATGACCGGCGCGCCGGCCTCGCGCGCCCGGCGGACGGCACGGGCAAGGTACGGCAGCGCGAAGGTCCGGTAGTCATCCGGCCCGAGCGCGCCGGCCCACGAGTCGAACAGCTGCACCGCCTGCGCACCCGCCTCGACCTGAGCCACCAGGAATTCCCCCACCGCGTCCGCCAGCCGGCCGAGCAGCTCGTGCGCGGCGGCGGGGTGCTGCTGCAGGAAGCGCTTGGCCGCGGTG
>CAMLHU010000217.1 GCA_946479825.1 uncultured Gemmatimonadota bacterium | reverse complement strand
AGGTCGGTGAGCCAGCGCTCCGCCTCGGCGGGCCCCGGCGCGATCACGGCCAGGAGCCGCGCGGGGTTGGCGCGCGCCACCGCGGCGACCATCACCGCGGGGCTCGAGCCCGGGAGCCCGGAAACCCGCAGGCGCTCGCCGCGCGCGGCGAGGCGCTCGCCGAGTTCCCGCGCCCCGCGGGTGCGGTCGAATGCGTCAAGGATGAGATCGAGCGACAACCGGATGGACCTCAGGGAACGTCGGGGGATCGGTCGCGGGCACCGGCGCCCGCCACCAGCAATTCGGCGATCGCAAGCGCGAGCGCCGTCCAGAGCAAGGGCCCGCGCAGGTCGCTGCGGGCGCCCAGCGCGAACGCCGCCGCGCCGGCCGCCGCGCCGGTCACCACCCGCGCCGTGGGCCAGAGCGCCCGGACCTGGGCCGGGGTGGCGGGCGCGAGCAGCGACTCCCGCGGATCGGCGTTGGCGGCGAGGGCGCCGATCGTGTCGCGCCCGGCCAGGAGCCAGTACACCCCCGGCTCCGGCGGCGTGAACGCCGCGCCCCCCTCGACCGACCAGCTGCGACCCGCCCCGCGAACGGCGGTCACCGCGTCGGGCAGCAGCGTCGGCTCGCCCGCGGCCGCGTCGTCGGTGACCACCTCGCCGCGCGCGATCCGGTTGGCCAGCGCGTCCACGAAGGGCACGAACCCCGCCGCCAGCGGCAGGTCGGTCCACGCCGGGTCGAACCGGCTGCCGCAGAGCACCACCCCGGCCGACCGCACGAGCCAGGGCTCGCCGGCCGCGGTGAGCACCACGCCGGTGCGGCCGCTGCCGGCCGGGACCAGCCGATAGCGCTTCGTGAGCGCGACCGGACGGAGCCACGCACTGCTGTCGGTGCGCTCCGGCGTCTCGACCGGCAGGCCGAACCGCCACGCCACGCCGCGGGCCGCAAGCCGCCGGTTGAGCGCCCCGACCTCCGCTGCGTCGGCGGGCGGGAGCACCACCGAGGGCCCCGGGCCGAGCGCGCCCAGCGTGAGGTCGTTGCCGCGCGCGACGCGGCCGGCGTCGGCCAGCGTGGCGAGCGCCGCCGCGAGATAGTGCTCGGCGGTGTCCCACGAGACCCGCGCCGGTGCGGCGACGCGGATGGCCACCCGCCGCTCGTCGTCGCTCCGGAGCTCATCGGGCCCGAGCTGCGCGCGCACCACATGCCAGCCGGGCCGGAGCGGCGGCACGGCCACGGCCGTCGGGCGGCCTGACGCGACCAGCGCCTCGCGGGGCGGGAGCTCGTCGGCGGCCACGGTGACCGGGACCGGCGCGCCCGAGTCGCCGGCGACGGCGACCAGCACCCGGCCGCCGTCGGGACTCCACGGCTCTGGCCCGGGATCCACCGCGGCCACGCCCAGGTTGGCGGCGCGCGGCTCGGTCACCGCCGCCACCAGCACCGGCGCCGCCACCGGCGCCGCCGAGAGCGCCGACCGCTGCAGGTCGGTCACCACCACCACGCCGCCCGGCCGCGCGTCCGCGCCGACCACCTGCGCGGCCAGCGACACCGCGGCGCCCAGGTCGAGCCGCGCGCCGGACGGCTCGAGCGAGTCCACCAGCCGGCGGATCGTCGGCGCGTCACCCCGGCGGGGGATCCCGTCGGCGGCGAGGAGCCAGAGCCCGTCGGACGGGGTCGCCCGGCTCAGGATGCCACGCGCCACCGCCCGCAGCTGGTCGAACCGCCGGGTGCCGCCGGCGGTGACGCCGGAGGAGAGCGAGTTGTCGAGCACGATCGCGAGCGCGGCCGGCGCGTGCGGCCCCACCGACCGCACGGGCAGGGTGGGCCCCGCCGCGGCGAGCACCACCGCCACGATGAGCAGCGTGCGCAACACGAGCAGGAGCCAGTGGCGCAGCCGGTACTGGCGCTCGTGCCGCCGCGCCGCGTCCTCCAGGTAACGCACCGCCGGGAACGGCACCGTCGGCGGGCGGCGCCGGGAGCGGAAGTGGAGCACCACCGGGATCGCCGCGGCGGCGAGCCCCGCCAGCGCCCAGGGGTAGAGGAACGCGATCACGCGAGGCCGGGCCGCACCAGCACCTCACGCAGCGCGGGACCGAACGGCGTGTCGGTCGTGATCCGATGGTACCCCGCCCCGATCCGCCGGCACTCGCGCCGCCACTCCGCCACCGCGCCGCGCACCGCGTCCGCATACGCCGACGCCCAGTCGCGCGGCCGCACCACCACGCCGGCCCCCGTCTCCGGGTCCTCGAACCGCGCCTCGGCCGGCCCGCGCAACTCCACCTCGGCGGGGTCCATCACGTGGAGCACCAGCACCTGGTGCCCGCGATGGCGCAGGAACCGGAGCGCGCGGAGCACCAGGTCGGCGTCGAAGAGCAGGTCGGAGACCAGCACCACCAGGCCCCGGCGCCGCAGCAGGTCGGTCACGCGCTGGAGCGCCGGTCCGGCGGCGGTCCCCCGCCCCGCGTCGAGCGCCGCGAGCGCGGCGCAGAGCCGGCGGAACTGGCGCTGGCGCGCCCGGGCCGGGATCACCTCGCGCACCGCCTCGTCGAACGCGACGAGCCCGGTGGCGTCGCGCTGCCGCAGGAGCACGAGGGCCAGCGCCGCGCAGAGCCGGCGGGCGTAGTCGAGCTTCGACAGCTGCCGGCCGGGCTCCCCCGACCAGTCCATCGAACGACTCACGTCGCACACCAGCATCGCGCGGAGGTTGGTCTCTTCCTCGAACTGCTTGACGTACGGCCGCTCGGTGCGCGCGAGCAGGCGCCAGTCGAGGTAGCGCGGCTCGTCGCCCGGCTGGTACATCCGATGCTCGGCGAACTCGACCGAGAACCCCCGCCGCGGCGACCGGTGCAGCCCGGTGAGGAACCCCTCCACCACACCTTCCGCGAACAGCTCAAGCCCGCCAAGGCGCGCGGCCTCAAGCGGGTCAAGAAGGTCGATCCGGGCGGAACGGGCCGCCGCGGGGGCAGACATCATCCGGCCGACAACCTACCCGGGAGCGTGGGCCGGCGTCAACGCGGACGCGACCGTCCGGGCAGAGGGACAGCGGGCCGCTGGCGCCGCCGGTCCGCCCTTCGTAACGTGCGTCAGCGCAATCTGTTAGGGTCCGGCGGCCCGATGGCACACCTCGTGCTTCTCCCTCGCCTGCCGTTCCCATCTGTCCACTCGGAGGAGTTATGCTCGCCACCCTCGGCCTTCTCGCGGGCCTCGCCGGCCCGGCCGCGCCGGCCGTCGCCCTCCGCCGTCCGACGCCGCAGCCGCTCTACCGGGCGATCGCCGACGCCCGGCCCAGGATCAGCGTCTGGACCAACACCACCTCGCCCTACGACCGGGGCGATCGGGCGCGGGTGTATCTCTCCGCCGAGACCGACGCATACGTGACGGTGCTGCGGGTGGACACCGACGGGCGGGTGCGCGTGCTGTATCCCCTCGAGCCGTGGCAGGACAACTTCGTCCGCGGCGGCCGCACGTTCGAGGTGCTCGGCCGCGACGACGACAACGCCTTCGACGTCGACGACTACCCCGGCGTGGGCTACATCTTCGCCGTGGCCTCCGACGATCCGTTCACGTACGACGGCTACGTGCGGGGCGACCACTGGGACTATCGCACCATCGCCGACGGCCGCGTGACCGGCGACCCATACGTGGCGCTCACGGACTTCGCCTCCCGCATCGTGGGCCAGGGCGACTGGGACTACGACATCACGCCGTACTACGTCCAGAAGCACTACGACTACCCGCGGTTCGTCTGCTACGACTGCCACGCCTACGCGTCCTACACCTACTGGGACCCGTACGCCCGCTTCTGCCCGCGGTTCCGGATCGAGATGTACAACGATCCCTACTATTACCCCTACTACTACGGCGGCCGGCGGACCGTGGTGGTCCGGCCGTACCGGCCGCAGCCGCGGTTCGTGTTCAAGGACTACAACGGCAGCATCCCGACCGGCGGCTACGTGACCGTGCTCGACCACCGCCCGATCCGCCCGAACGGTGGCGGACCCACCGTGGTGCCGGACCGCGGCCGCACCGGCGCGGACCTGGGCGGGCGCGGCACCATCCCGGCGCCGACCGATCGCGGGCGTCGGCCGGTCCGCCCTGACGTCGGCGGCGCCCCGCAGGGTCAGGGACAGCCCGCGCAGCCCGGGCAGCCGGGAGAGCCGGAGCGCCGCCCGAGCCAGCCGGAGCAGCGGCCGCAG
>CAMLHU010000216.1 GCA_946479825.1 uncultured Gemmatimonadota bacterium | reverse complement strand
GGTGCGCGGTGATGGTGCGTGCGATCGTCGGCCCGGGCCGGGCTCCGCTCGCCGGCTCACCCGGCGGCGCGGATCCGGTCGAGCAGGCGGGTCAGCTGCTGTTGTTCGGTGGTCTCCAGCATCTCGATCGAGGCCAGTTCGGCCTGGTCCACCACCGCGTCGAGCGACGCGAGCAGGGCGCGCCCCTCGTCGGTGATGCGGCAGAGGACCTGCCGGCGGTCGGGGGTGCACCGGGCCCGGGTCAGGAGGCCCTTGTGCTCCAGTCGATCCACCAGACGGGTGATCCCGGGCGAGAGGTCGATCAGCCGGTCGCGGATCGCGAGCGTCGGCAGGCCCTCGTCGCCCGCACCGCGCAGGATGCGGAGCACGTTGTACTGCTGGGCCGAGACCCCCGCCGGTGCGATGGCCTGATCGAGGCGCCGCTGGATCACGGCCGCCGTGCGGATCAGGCCGACCAGGGCTTCGTGCCCGGGTGTCTTGAATGGCCGGGTCTGCCGCAGTTCCCGCTGGAGCGGCGAGGGTTCGTCCGTCATGGATATATATTACCTGTTAATAGTTGATGTGTCAAGTATCAACTGTCAGCCGTTGTGAGAACAGGCACTTCGGGGGCTTGGGGCGCTGGTTAACTTCGAGCCGTGACCGACTCCGCTCTCCCGACCGGGCCCGCTGCCGCCAGCCCGGCCGAGACGAAGGTCCTCTCGCGCGACCTGGCGACGTTCCTGGTCGAGTTCTCGATCGCGCTCCACAAGAACCAGATCTATCCCGTCGGGCACCCCCTCCTCGACGCTGCGGTCGGCGGCTTCACCGAGCGGCTCCACGAACTGCTCGAGGCGCGCTCCACGCTGTCGCTCGGCGTCGCCCGTCATCAGCTCGTGATCGAAGGGGTCGCCACCGACCCCTCCAATCCGCTTCTCCGCGAACTCGCCCTCAAGCTCCACCGCCATCACCTGGGCGCGGTCAAGTTCACCCAGGGGCTCGAGTATCCCGAAGTGGCGGGCTTCCTGTCGGCGCTCGCGGTCGATCCGCACCTGACCAAGGCGCCCCTCGGCCGGGCCGACGGGGACGAGCTCCGTCGCTGGCCCAACATCTGGCTCTATCCGCTCGCCTACGACCAGCTCGAGCTCATCGAGGACGACCTGCCGGAAGGCGGGGACGCCGCCGCGCGCCCTGAGGCCGCAGGGCGGGGCACGCAGCTCTGGGTCGGGCTCGCGCGCGCCGCGCTCGCCGGCGAGACGGCCGCACCTGACGCCCCCGCGCCCGCCGCCGCCGATCCGGCGGAGGTGGCCCGCGCCATCGACGAGCACAGCCGGGAGACGACCTACGACCAGGTGATCGTCGGCTACCTGCTGCAGATCGCCGACGAGCTCAAGACCACCCCCGACGCGGCCACCAGCGGGCTGCAGCGCCGGGTGTCGCGGATGGTGGCCTCGCTCCGCCCCGACACGCTCCGTCGCCTGCTCGAAATGGGGGGCGACACGGCGCAGCGCCGGCGCTTCGTCCTCGACGCCTCGCAGGGGATGGCGGTCGGCGCGGTGGTGGAGCTCGTCAAGGCCGCGGCCGACGCCTCGCAGCAGAACATCTCGCACTCCCTCGTGCGCCTGCTCTCCAAGATGGCCGCGCACGCCGAGCTCGGCGCGCCGGACAGCCGCAAGGAGGCCGACGTGGCCCTCCGCGACAACGTGCGCAAGCTGCTGACCGGATGGCAGCTCGACGATCCCAACCCGGACCAGTACACCGGCGTGCTCGAAGGGATGGCCCGGCACGCGGCCACCCGGACCGCCACGCTCCCGGAGCAGGAGTGCGAGCCGGAGCGGGTGGTGGCGATGGCGATCGAGGTGGACGTGCTGGGTGAGCCGGTCCCCCGGGCGGTGGATACGCTCCTCGAGCGCGACGAGCTCGCGAAGCTGCTCGACCTCCTCGACCACGCGCCGCGCGTGACCGACACGGTGGCCACGCTCTGGGAATACGTGGCCACGCCCGAGCGCCTGCAGGAGCTCCTCGGCCGGGCGGAGATCCCCTTCGAGCTGGCGGACCGGATCGCGGTGCGGCTCGGCGCCGCCTCGGCCGAGCCGATGCTCGACGCGTACGCCGCGGCGGAGTCGCGGACCGTGCGTCGCAAGCTCCACGACCGGCTGGGCCAGCTCGGGGCGGGGATCGGGACGCAGGTGGTGGCGCGGCTCGAGGGGACGCCCTGGTACGTGCAGCGCAACATGCTCGCGTTGCTCGGCACGATGCCGGACTGGCCCGACGGGTTCTCGCCGGAGCCGTGGGCCCGACACGAGGACGCCCGGGTCCGGCGCGAAGCGTATCGGATGACGTTCCGCATCCCGGAGCTCCGCGACCCCGCCATCACGGCGGGCGTGGCCGACGACGACGAGGGCGTGATCCGCCTGGCGCTCACCGCGGCGCTGGAAGGGTGCCCGGCCGGCGCCGCCGCCCGGGTGGTCACCGTCGCCGACGATCCGGCGCGGGCTCCCGAGATCCGGGCGCTCGCGGTCCGGGTGGCAGGCGGCGTCCGGGCCGCCGCGACCTTGCCGTTCCTCCTCGAGCGGGCGGTCGCCCGACAGGGCCTGTTCCGGCGCGATCGCCTGGCGCCGAAGTCGCCGGAGTCGCTGGCCGCGCTCACCGCGCTCGCCACCCACTGGGGCGCGCATCCGGAGGCGCAGGCGGCGCTCGCGCTCGCGCGGCAGAGCGAAGATCCCGAGGTCGCGGCCGCGCTCCGGCGGCGGGGGGCCCGATGAACGAGCCGGCGCGCTTCCTCCACGCCCTGGCGCAGGGACTCTCGACGATGGCGCTCTATCGTGACGGCCACCCGGCCCGCGAACGCGCGCTCGACGTGGCCTACGAGCAGCTGCAGCGCCTGCGCGAGACCGACCCGCTTCCGGTGTTCTCGTTCCTCGGCGGCGAGGTGATCTACCGCAACGAGGGGCTGCGCGAGCTCAAGGACTGGGAGTGGGGGAGCCGGCTCGCGGCGGCGGGGATCCAGCGGCTCGAGGTCACGGTGCAGGTGGACCGCGCCGAGTTCGAGGATTTCCTCGAGGAGGTGCTGGCCCGGCTCACCCTCGCGGTCATCGACACCGCCACCCAGCGTCCGGGCCGCGTCACCGGCATCCGCTTCGGGACCATCGGGGTCCGCGGCATCACCGGCGACCAGTCCATCGAGATGCCAGCGACGGCCACCATCAACTACACGCTGGCCGAAGAGGCCGAAGCGGTGCGGTGGATCAACCGGGAGGTGGAGGAGCGGGCCACGCTGCCGCTGCTCGAGGCCGAGGCCGTGGTGCGCTCGCTCTCGGTCGCGATGCACGGGGACAGCCAGATCGTCATCCCGCTGCTGCAGCTCAAGGAGTTCGACCAGTACACCACCACGCACTCCACCAACGTGGCCGTGCTCGCGATGGCGCTCGCGGAGTATCTCGGGCTCGGCGCCCGCGACGTGCGGGCCTATGGGGTGGCCGGCCTGCTGCACGACCTCGGCAAGGTCCGGATCCCGAAGGAGATCCTCGTCAAGCCGGGGAAGCTCACCGAGGAGGAGCGCGACATCATGCGTGCGCACCCGACCGAGGGGGCGCGGATCATCCTCGCGCGGGAGGAGCGGCTCGAGCTCGCGGCCACGGTGGCGTACGAGCACCACATCGTGCTCAACGGCACCGGGTATCCGCACGTGCACTACGCCCGCGACTGCCACCACGCGAGCAAGCTGGTCCATATCTGCGACTTTTACGACGCGCTCCGCACCAACCGGCCCTATCGCGGGGCCTGGGAGTCCGAAAAGGTGCTGAACTACATCGAGGCGGGGCTCGGGCGGGAGTTCGACGAGGATGCGGGAAGGGCGTTCGTCCAGATGATGCGGGAGTGGGGACAGCGGAGCGTGGTGGTGGACGAGGCGACGCCGATCCGGGCGGCGCCCGCCGGCGCCGGGGGGTGAGCGGTCCGTCGAGCCTCACCGCTGACGCTGTAGCCGCACCCCCTGATCCAAGAGCCTCACCCCCTGACCCCCTCAAACCTCACCCCCTGACCCCTCAAGCCTCACCCCCTGACCCCCTCTCCGCATACGCGGAGAGGGGGGAGACGCTTGTCCGAAGCCTCTCCCCCCTCACTCCCCGAGCCTTATTTGCGGAACCACCCAAGCCTCATTTCCTGACCCCTCAAGCCTCACCCCCTGACCGCCAAGCCTCAC
>CAMLHU010000215.1 GCA_946479825.1 uncultured Gemmatimonadota bacterium | reverse complement strand
CGCGGTGCAGATGGGGGAGCGGAACGTGGTGGCGTCGCGCCAGGCGCTGGCGGCCGCCGGGATCCCGGTGACCGCCGAGGCCACCGGCGGCGGCGTCGGGCGCTCGGTGCGGCTCTTCGTGGGCGACGGCCGGGTCACGGTGCGGACGCTGGCCGAGGGCGAGCGTGAGCTCTGAACCGGCCACCGTGCTGGTGGTGGACGACAGCGCGCTCTTCCGGCGGGTGCTGAGCGAGGTCATCGACGCGTCGGGGGAGTTCCGGGTGGTGGCCACCGCCCGCGACGGCCAGGACGCGCTCCGCAAGCTGCACAAGTACGTGCCCGACATCGTCACGATGGACCTCGAGATGCCCGAGCTCGACGGGCTCGGCGCCATCGGGTACATCATGTCGGAGTCGCCGCGGCCGATCGTCGTGGTGAGCGCGTACGCCGGCGCCGGCACCGCGGCCGCGATCCGCGCCCTCGAGCTCGGCGCGGTGGAACTGGTCCCGAAGGAGCTCGACCCGTCGGGCGAGGCCATCCGGCGGCTGGCGCCGCGGCTCCTCGACGCGCTCCGCGCCGCGCGCGCGGCCGACATCCTGCGGGTCACCCCGCTGGCGCGCCCGCCGCGCCCCGAGCCGCCGCGTTCCGCCGACGTCTTCGCGCTCCCGGGCCGGGCCCGCTGGTGCGTCGCGATCGCGGCCTCGACCGGCGGGCCGCGCGCCCTGGCGGAGGTGGTGCCGCGGCTCGAGCCGGGGCAGGGGGCCGCGGCGCTCATCGTGCAGCACATGCCGCCCAAGTTCACCCGGTCGCTGGCCGAGCGCCTGGCGAGCCAGAGCCGGTTCAAGGTGGTGGAGGCCGAGGACCAGGCCCCGGTGCTCGCCGACACCGCGTACATCGCGCCGGGCGATTATCATATGCGGGTGACGGCGGGGGAGAACGGCATCCGGATCGTGCTGGGCCAGGACGCGGCCCTGCACGGGGTGCGCCCCGCCGCCGACCCCCTCTTCGAATCGGTGGCCGAGGTCTTCGGCGCGCGGGCCGTGGGCGTGGTGCTCACCGGCCTGGGCCGCGACGGCGCGGCGGGACTCAAGCGGATGCACGACGCGGGCGCCGTGGGCATCGCGCAGGACCGCGACAGCGCCACGATCTACGGGATGCCGAAGGCGGCCGCGGAGAGCGGCGGCGCCGACCTGGTGCTCCCGCTCGGCGCGATCGCGGGGCGCGTGCGCGACGAGCTCGCCCGGCTGGCCCGGCGATGAGCGGCACCGTGCGGCGCTACCTCGAGCTCGCGGCCGGCGGGCGGCGCTACGGCATCCCGGTCGAGCAGGTGGTCGAGGTGGGGGAGCCCGAGGCGGTCCTCCCGGCGCCGGCGCAGGACCCGGCCATCCGGGGTGTCACCGAGGCTCGCGGGCGGCTGGTGCCGATCCTCCATCTCGGCGCGTTCCTCGCGGGGAGCGCCTGCCCCCCCGAACGGGGCGGGGCGGTGGTGCTCCTCCGGGCCGAGGCGGGGGGCGGCCGGCGCTTCGTGGCGCTCGAAGTGGACGACGTGTTCGCCGTGGTCGGCGCGACGGTGCTCCCGACCGGCGGACTCCCCTCGCTCCCCTGGGCGGTGGGACTGGCGCAGCGTGAGGACGGCACCGTCCCGATCCTGGACCTGAGTTCGCTCGCGGAACGCCTCCGCGGCACTGGAGCCCCGGCATGACCACCACCGGCGACGAGATCCAAGTCGTGACCTTCCGGGTGGGCCCGCAGGAGTTCGGGCTCAACGTGTTCCAGGTGGAGCGCATCCTCCGGTACGAACCGCCGGCGGCGCTCCCCAAGTCCCCGGACTTCCTCGAGGGCGTGGTCCAGTTCGACGGCGCGATGGTCCCGGTGGTGGACCTGCGCAAGCGGCTGTCGCTCCCGGCCGAGCGCCGGGAGGACACGCGGCTGATGGTGGTGGACGTGTCGGGGCAGCGGGTCGGGCTGGTGGTGGACCAGGTGCTCGACGTGCTGCGGGTGGACGGGGCCGGGATCGCCGCCCCGCCGCCGATCGTCCGCGGGCTCGCCGCGGAGTACATCAGCGGCCTGCTGGCCGTGGGGGAGCGCACCGTGGTCATCCTCCACGCGGCGCGGCTCCTCAACTCGAAGGAGCGCCTCGCGCTCACCGCCGCCGCCGGCGCGGCCTGAGGAACGGGATCCTGATGACCGACGCGTTCGTGCCCCAGCTGCGGGCCCGCTACCAGGAGATCGCCGGACGGCTCGACGCCGCCAACGGCTTCGCGGAGCGCGAGGCGCTCAAGCGCGAGATCATCGCCTTCTTCAAGCAGGTGGACGGGTCCCTCGCCGAGCTCACCCAGCTCAAGGAGGACATCCGCGGGCTGGTGGACCGCTACAAGCAGATGAGCGCCGAGTCGGACACCGCCCAGGCGCCGCAGTTCACCGGCGCGCGGCCGGTGATCCAGGCCGACCACATCGGCGCCTCGACGTTCATCGAGAAGGGGTGGAGCCTCATCTCCCTCGGCGACTACGCCGGCGCGATCCAGTCGCTCCAGAAGGCGATCGCCCTCTCGCCCAACGAGATCCAGGCGCAGTCGCTGCTCGGCTGGGCCCAGATGCTCCACGAGGACTACGACGACGCGCTGGCCACCTTTTCCAAGGTGCTGATGAAGGAGCCGGCCAACTCGCTCGCGCGGATCAACGTGGGGTACATCTGCCTCAAGAAGCGGATCTTCGGCGAGGCCATCGAGCACCTGTCCAAGGCCATCCGGCTCGACAACGACCGCAAGGCCACCCTGTACGCCCACTACTACCTGGGCCTGGTGTACCTCGAGCGCGAGATGTTCGAGGACGCCCAGGTGTTCTTCCAGAAGACGCTGCAGCTCGGGCCCAACCTCATCGAGGCCTACTACGAGCTCGGCCGGGCGCAGTGGTTCGCCGGCGAGCCCGACGCCGCCAGGCAGAGCTGGACCGACGGCCACAAGGCCAACAAGTTCAACCCGTGGGGCAAGCGCTGTAAGGAGATGCTCGACCTCGTTGCCTCCGGGGGGGAGCCGCCGCGGTCCTCGGCCGCCGGCAGGGCGCCCGCGCCCCGCGACTCGTTCGTGAGCGTGCGCGTGGGCCAGGTGACCGCCTGGTCCACCGTGGCCCGGGCCGACCTCGCGACCGCGCTCGCCGAGCTGGCGGACCGCCCGGCGCGCTGGCCCGGGATCGGCGTCCGGTCGGCGGGCCAGGTCCGGCTGGTGCTGGTCGCCGACTCCGGCGGCCTCGCGGCGCTCACCCGGGGCCGCGCCCCCGCCTGGGGCGCCGGGGTCACGCTCCCCGCCGGGCGGATCATCCTCCTCCGCACCGACCTGCCCGACCTCCCCACCACGCTGCGGCACGAACTCGCCCACGTCGTCCTCCACGAGGCCGTCCGAACCCGCGTCCCCCTCTGGTTCGACGAGGGCTACGCCACCGTCGCATCGGACGCGTTCAGCCTGGGCGACCGGCTCGAGCTCCACCTGTCGGTCGCGCTGGGAGGCGTGCCCACCCTGGGCGACCTCGACGGCGAGCTCCGGGGGACCGAGCCGTCGGCGGCGCGCGCGTATGGGCTCGCCGCCTCGGCGGTGCTCGGCCTGGCGCGCCGGATCCCGGGGGGCGACCTGGGCCCGCTCATCACTCAGCTCGCGGCCGGCGTCGGGTTCGACTCCGCCGTGCGGGTGGTGACGGGCCGGACCGTGCCGCAGTTCGAGTACGACTGGCGCCGGGAGACGCGCCGCCAGTACGGCGGCCTCACCTGGGCCGCCGGGGCGGGGTTCTGGCTCCTGCTCGGGCTGCTGGTGCTCGGGCTCGGCGCCCGGAAGCGCCGGCTGGACGCGCCGCGGCGGGCGGCGCTGGACGATGGATGGGTCGTCCCCGAGGAGGGACAGGAGCACGGCCCGCTTGACCCCGACGGCGCCAACGGCTAACCTCCTGTCATATGCCGACTTCCACACCTGCCGGCCGTGCTTCAGGATCGGTGCTCGGCCGGAAGAACTTCCTGTTGCTCGGCGCCGGGCTCGCCGTGCTCGTGGCAGGGTACTTGCTGCTGCAGGCCGGGAGCAGTTCGCTGGCAGCGGCGATCCTGGTCCTCGGCTACGTCGTGCTCGTTCCGCTCGGCCTCGCACTCTGAGGCCGGCGGGCGCACTGCCGGGCGAATAGCTCAGCGGTTCAGAGCGCCTGCCTTACACGCAGGATGTCGGGGG
>CAMLHU010000214.1 GCA_946479825.1 uncultured Gemmatimonadota bacterium | reverse complement strand
GCGGTGGCGGGGATCAACCTCGGCGGCGGCAAGTCGGTCATCGTGGGCGACAACAAGCGGACCGACCGCGAGGCGCTGTTCCGGGCCCACGGCCGCTTCATCGAGTCGCTCAACGGCCGGTACATCACGGCCGAGGACGTCGGCACCAGCCCGTCGGACATGGAGTTCATCCACTCCGAGACCGACCACGTGGTGGGGCTCTACGGCAAGTCGGGCGACCCGTCGCCCGTGACGGCGTACGGCGTGTACATGGGGGTCAAGGCCGCCGCCAAGACCCGCTGGGGCAAGGACTCGCTCTCGGGGAAGACGATCGCGGTGCAGGGGTGCGGCAACGTCGCCACCCACCTCTGCAAGCACCTCCACGAGGAGGGCGCCAAGCTCATCGTCACCGACATCGACGAGTCGAAGGTCCGGAAGGTGGTCGAGGCCACCGGCGCCACGGCGGTCAAGCCCGACGCCATCTACGACCAGAAGGCCGACATCTACTCGCCCAACGCGCTCGGCGCGACCATCAACGACGACACGCTCAAGCGGCTCAAGGTCGAGATCATCGCCGGCGGGGCCAACAACCAGCTGGCCGAGGAGCGCCACGGCGAGCAGCTCGAGAAGCAGGGGCTGCTCTACGCGCCGGACTACGTGGTGAACGGCGGCGGCGTGATCAACGTCTACGGCGAGCTGCAGGGGTGGGCGCCGGACCGGGCGCGCCGCAAGGCGGGCGACATCTACGAGACCACCCTCCGGGTGTTCCAGATCGCCGCGCGCGACAAGATCCCGAGCTACAAGGCCGCCGACCGGCTGGCCGAGGAGCGGATCGCGTCCATCGCCCCGCTCCGGAAGCTCTGGATCGGGTGAAGGAACCGCGGGTGGGCGCGTGGGCGCGTCGAGGTGCACCGTACGCGCCGACGCGCCCACCCGCTTACGCGCCCACGCGCTTCCGCGCCACTCGCTAGATTAGTCCCATGCCAGAACAGATCCCCATCGGCTCCGACCACGCCGGCTTCGCGCTCAAGCAGCGCCTGGTGGAGGAGCTCCGGAAGCTTGGCTTCGAGCCGGTGGACGTCGGCACCCATTCCGCCGACTCCACGGATTATCCCGACTACGCCCACCCGGTCGCGCACCAGGTGGAGGACGGCGCGGCGCGCCGCGGGGTGCTGCTCTGCGGCACCGGCCTCGGCATGAGCTACGCCGCCAACCGCCATCACGGCGTCCGGGCGGCGGTGGCGTGGACCCCGGAGATCGCCCGGCTGGCCCGGGCGCACAACGACGCCAACGTGCTGGTGCTGCCGGCGCGGTTCGTGTCCGAGCGCGAGGGGGTCGAGATCCTCAAGGCGTGGCTCGAGACCCCCTTCGAAGGCGGCCGCCACGAGCGGCGTGTCCAGAAGATCGAGACGGAGACCTGATGCCCCTCGACCACGGCGCCTCGCTGCGCCAGGCCGATCCCGATATCGCCCGGCTGGTGGACCAGGAGCTGGCCCGCCAGCGCCACGGCCTCGAGCTCATCGCGAGCGAGAACTTCGCCAGCCGCGCGGTGATCGACGCGATGGGCACGCCCCTCACCAACAAGTACGCCGAGGGGTATCCCGGGCGGCGGTACTACGGCGGGTGTGAAGTGGTGGACCGGGTGGAGCAGCTGGCCATCGACCGCGCCCGGCGGCTCTTCGACGCCGCCCACGCCAACGTCCAGCCGCACTCCGGGGCGCAGGCCAACTTCGCGGCCTTCATGGCGCTGCTCAAGCCGGGCGAGACTTTCCTCGCGATGTCGCTGCCGCACGGCGGGCACCTCTCGCACGGGTCGCCGGTCAACCACAGCGGGGTCATCTGGCGGGCGGTGCACTACGGCGTGGATCCGGCCACCGGTCGCATCGACTACGACCAGGTGCGCGAGGCGGCGCGCCGCGAGCGGCCCCGGATGATCGTGGCCGGCGGCAGCGCCTACGCCCGCATCCTCGACTTCGCGGCGTTCCGGAGCATCGCCGACGAGGTCGGGGCCACCTTCCTGGTGGACATGGCGCATTTCGCCGGCCTCGTGGCGGGCGGCGTGCATCCGTCGCCGGTGCCGCACGCGCACGTGGTCACCTCGACCACGCACAAGACCCTGCGGGGGCCGCGCGGCGGGCTCATCCTCTGCGGCGCGGAGCTCGCCAAGGCGGTGGACAAGTCCGTCTTCCCGGGCACGCAGGGCGGGCCGCTCGAGCACGTCATCGCGGCCAAGGCGGTCTGCTTCGGCGAGGCGTTGAGCGCCGACTTCCGGCGCTACGCCGCGCAGGTGGTGGCCAACGCCCGCACGCTCGCCGAGGCGCTCATCGAGCGGGGCTTCGCGATCGTCTCGGGCGGGACCGACACCCACCTGATGCTGGTGGACCTCCGGCCCAAGCAGCTCACCGGCAAGGTGGCCGAACAGCTGCTCGATCGCGCCGGGATCACCGTCAACAAGAACACCATCCCCGACGACCCTCAGTCGCCGTTCGTCACGAGCGGCATCCGGCTCGGGACGCCGGCCCTCACCACCCGCGGCATGGGCGCGGCCGAGATGCGGGCCATCGCCGGGCTCATCGACGAGGTCCTCACGAAGCAGGACGACGTCACCGTGGCGCGGGTCCGCCACCAGGTGGAGGAGCTCGCGGGCGGGTTCCCGCTCTACGTGCCGGCGGGGCGGGACGCCCGGAGCGGGGCGGCGCACCGGTGAGCGACGTGCAGTTCGCCGACGACGTGCTCGCGCGGATCCGCGCCCGCGACCAGCGCTACCACGAGCGCGGGTACCTCTTCGTCCTCGCGGCCGTCGAGTACCTGCAGTGCCGCCTCCCCGAACGCCGGCACGTGAGCGGCGCGGAGCTCGCCTGGGCCTGCCGCGACCTCGCCCTCGAGCAGTACGGCCTGCTGGCGCCGGCGGTGCTGGCCCACTGGGGCGTCACCACCACCGCCGACCTTGGCCGCATGGTATACACCCTGGTGGACGTGAGCCTGCTCAGCACCCGGCCGGAGGACCGCCTGGAGGACTTCCACGGCGTCTATGACTTCGCCGACGCGTTCGGCCCCGAGAAGGTCTGGGCCGGGGTGTCGGTGCCTCGGAGCGCGTAACGGACCCTGAACGGGAGGAGCGGATGATGGCGGAAGGGCTCGACTGGCCGGAATGCCAGAAGTGCGACAAGGGTGTGCTGATCCCGCTGTCGGACTACGGTCGCGACGGCGCGCCGATCACCTACAAGGCGTGGGTCTGCACCAATCCCGAATGCGCGTTCCTCCTGCGGATCGACAACGGCGAGGTCGCGTTCGGGAAAGTGGTGAAGACGAGCGAGAAGTGAGGACAGCGGTGAGCGGTAAGCGGTGAGAGGTGAGCGGGGCGGACACCCTGATCCCGCGGGCGCCCCCCTCTCACCGCTCGCCGGTCCCACCTCTCCCCGCTTATCGCTCACTGCTCACCTCTCACCGCTCACCGCTTACCTTTCCCCACATGTCCCCGCTCTCGATTCCCGTCCTCGCGCCCGCCGACGCGGCGGCGTGGGACGCGCGCGCGGAGCGTGCCGGCGTCGCCCTCGCGACGCTGATGGAATGCGCCGGTCGGGGCGCGGCGGCGGTGCTGCTCGACCGCTTCCCGCACGCGGCGCGGCAGGGGGTCCTGGTCGCCGCGGGGCCCGGCAACAACGGCGGCGACGGCTGGGTCCTGGCGCGGGCGCTCCACCGGCTCGGCGTGCCGGTCTGGGTCGCGTCGGTGGAAGGGAAGGGGAGTCCGCTGCGCGACGCCGCGGCGGGGCTGGCCCGCGCCGACGGCGTGCGCGGGGTCTCGCCCGACGGACCCTGGCCCGCCGCCGCGCTGGTGGTGGACGCCCTCCTCGGCACCGGCGCCTCAGGCCCCCCCCGCGGCGGCGTGGCCGCGCTGCTCGAGCGGATCACCGAGCTCTCCCTCCCCCTCGTCGCGATCGACGGCCCGACCGGGCTCGACCTCGCCAGCGGCACCAGTCACGGCGCGCCGGTGGCCGCCTGCACCATCACTTTCGGCGGCTTCCGGCGCGGCCACCTCCTGGCCCGCGACGAGGTCGGCGACGTCGTGCTGCTGGACATCGGCCACCCTCCGTTCGAAGGGCCGATCCCCGAGTTCGTCACCGACGACCACGCCGCGGAATGGCTCCCGCAGCTGCAGCCGCGCGATCACAAGGGGAACCGCGGACGCGTCGTGGTGGTGGGGGGCGCCCCGGGAATGA
>CAMLHU010000213.1 GCA_946479825.1 uncultured Gemmatimonadota bacterium | reverse complement strand
GAGTAGTTCCCCGCCGAGTCCTTATAGCGGGCCTCGCCAGTGTACGCGGTCGACGCCGCACCGCCGGACCAGACGAGGCTCGTCTTGTTCACGGCGTCGTCGCCCGGGTTGTAGACGACGACAGAATCGCTGACGCGCGTGATCCGCCACTGGGTCGCCGCGTGGCTGTCCCCGACGTCGGGATCGCTGAACGCCGAGATGGTGAGCGTGGCGCCGGAACTGGTGAGCGAGCCCGCCGAGATCGTGGGCTGGGCCGGGGCCTGATTGGCTGGGGTCCCGGTGCCGCCGAAGGTGAGCGCCCCGTCCGAGGCGAAGCGGACGAAGCCCATCCCGAGGAATGGCATCAGTCGCCTAGTAGAGGGAGACAATGCTCGTCGCCGTGGTCCCCGTGGCCTTCACCTGCCGCACGCGGATCGGGAGCATCGTCGCCGCCGGCACCGCCACGAGGATGCCACTCGTGCCGTCCATCATCACGACAGCCACGTTCCCCGTCACGCCGACGTAGAGGGCGCGGGAGATCGTCCCGAGCTCGGCGGAATCGCTCGGCGTCACGGTCTCGATCCCCGTCGCGGCGGCTTCGGGCGAGCGGATGTCTTCTTCGGTGCCCAGCCACTTGTTGGTTGCGAGTGCCATCGTCGTGCTCCTTCCGTCCTCGGGGTCAGAAATGCCGACCGCCGCGGGGTGAGCGCGGCGGCGGTGGGGTCAGTGGGGTGTGTCGGTGGGTCTGCTACGGGTGCGTCGTGAAGTCGGCGGTGAGCCACCACCGCGCGGGGTCCCTCAACGCGCCGCCCCCGCGGAATCGGCGGCGCCAGGTCAACATCCAGACGGGGAATTGCCGGTCCCACAGCGCTTCGGCCGTCTGGACCAGATCGGGGCGGACGTTCCCCTCGCTCCCCCACTGGATCACCGCCTTGTGGACGATGAGCGCCCGGGCCTCGGTGGGGTTGAGGATCGGCGCCTGCCCGGCCGTGATGTCGGGGGGGGTCGGGACCCACCGACCGTAGAGGGTGCCCGAGTACGTCCGGTCGCCCGGGATGCGGATGCGGGTCCCCTCGTCGAGGAAGTCCACCCCCTCGCGCCAGTAGTACGAGTCGTCCCCCGCGAAGGCCGAGAGGCGCGGGCTCACCTGCACCCAGCCCATCGGGAGCACGGGGTTCCCCGCGCCATCAGTCCCGAAGCTGAACGTCTTCCCATCCCCGGACGGCGTGAGAGCGGTGGGGCCTTGGTTGTAGTAGAGGCAGGCGGGGTAGCGCGTGGCGATCTCGCGGATCACCTCCTGCTGCGCGGAGGACAGGATCGGGTACAGGTCCGTCGCGTCGTCCTCCTCGTTGGCGTCGGCCAGCCCCACGGCGCGCTTGAAGCGCCGGAGCAGGTCCGCACTATCCCAGGTGGCCATGTCGGCGCGCTACTCCGTGACCTCGAACTCGGTCCCGACGACGGCGCTGGAGACGCCGGGGGTGGCCCCATCGGCCAGTGAGCGGCCCATCTGCTTCGCCTGCTGCCGCCGCCGGGCCGCCTTGGAGGACCCACTGACGGTCTGGCCGGGACGACGTGGGGCCTGCTTCGCCACCTTGGCGGCGTGCTGCGGCTTCACCGTCCGGCCCCCCACGAACTCGGGGTCGGCGTCCAGGGCCAGCGCCTCCAGCAGGTCCTCCGCCTCAGCGGCGAGCGTGTCCTCCGGCTCCTCGGGGTCCTCGATGTCGTCGAGTCCGGCGTCCACGACGGCCGGCGAGACCGTGCCGACCCCGACGTAGCCCGCCGGGACCTCGGGGCTCACGGCGTCCACCGTCTCGACGGCCGAATGGAGCGAGGCGTCGGAGAAGTCGTAGGCGGCCAGTTCCTCCTCGATCGCCTCGGGCGGGGTCACGAAGGGGACCAGTCGCGGGTCGGGGGTCGTGGTGCGGCCCAGAATCCACGAGTTCTCCTGCGCGGCGGCGACCACGGGCTCCACGGGGAGGGAGGGACGGCCCAGCACGCGGAGGATGTCGCCCGAATACTGCCCCTTGGCCGGGATGGGCCAGCCCTTCTCGGTCGCCAGCTGGACGGCGTGCGTGTGGTACTCGGTCAACGCCTGCTGGCGCTCGCGCACCATGCGGCGGTAGTCGATCCAGAGCTCCGACGGGTTGGCCGGGTTGACCACGAGGGCCCCCTGATCGGGGAGCCACGGCGCCGGAAAGTCGTTCGTGATGAGGCCCGTCGGCATGCCGCTCCGGTTCTCCACCATGCAGGACCACTGGCGGCCGTGCTGGTCGTAGCACTTGAGCGGGCGACGGGTATCGGCCTGCGAGTAGCCCGAGGTCTTCCGCACGTCGGCGGTCGGGCGGAAGGGCACCTGGCCCAGGTTCGAGGACGACGGCTTCGTTACACTCGGGGCATCACGGAACGACACGGATCACACTCCTGGATGACCATGGGCGTGAGCGCCCATGTCGTGAGGGAGCGACGGCCTCATGCCGCGCTCGGGGTGAACTGCGAGGGGTGCAGCAACTGGCCGGTTTCCACGTAGTGCGCGATGCTCTCGTCGGCGCGTTCCCAGTCGATGTCCGTCCGGGCCACGCCGTCCATCTCGCCGTCCCGGGCCGCCTTGACGAACAGGTCGTGCTCGGGCGCCATCTGCTCGTCCAGCCACGCCACCAGTTGCCGGCGGAGCTCCCGCTCGACCTCGGCCCGGTGCTGCTGGTACTCGGGCCCCATCCGCCGCCGGTACTCGCGGACAGTCATCGTCAGGCGCTTCAGCCGGTTGAACCGGACGACGTGCGCGAGGACGCGGTTGTCGAAGTCGGCATACGGCAGGTCGCCGATCGCCGGCACGTCGATGGACTTCTCCGCCATGAGGAGGAACCGCTGCTCCTCGCTCGACAGGAAGGCCTTGTGCCCGCCGCGCGAGCCCTGGATGACCCAGAAGGGCCGCCCGAACTTTCCCGTCTCGCGGTAGAGCTTCCACTGCGTGAGGGTGATCCCCGAGGGGTCGCCCGACGCCTGCCGCCAGCCCTCCAGCTTGACGGGGCAGAGGCAGGCGAACTGCCCGTCCACCGACTCGCTCGTGCACATGTGGCCCGAGGCGCGCGGGTTGGGGCCGCGGAGCTCGGCCACGAGGTCGCGGTCGATCAGGTCGGTGGAGATGAGCTCGTAGAGCATCCACCGCTGGCCCGGGGTCCACGGGTCCCCCGGCTCCCAGCACAGCACGAGTTGACCGACGACATCAGACGGAGGAGAGACCTCGAGCAGCTGCTCCACCCACTCCTTCGGGGGCGTGCGGTCGTGGATGAAGCCGACGGACACCCGAACGGCCTCCCGCAGGGGAGACTCTGCGCTCGCGCCTGCGGGGGTCGTCGGGTCCTGCGTGGGATGCTCGGGCATCAGGTGGCGAGGGCCGAGGCGTTGAGGTCGCCGATCTTCGAGGCGGTCATGTCGCTCGCCGCGCCGGTAAAGAGCGCCGCCGGGGAGACGCGGACGCGAAGGGTGCCGCTGGCCAGATCGACCGTACCGCCCGACTCGTTCTGGAAGCGGACGGAGACCGTGTTGGCGGCCGAGACGTAGCCCGTGACGCTGATCCCCTGGAGGTCCTTGTCGAAGGAGATCGCCGTGACGAAATCCCCGAGCGCGGCCCCGGTGACGGTGACGGTCGTGGTGGCCCCGGCCGCATCGACCAGCGACGGCGGGTCGTAGGTCGCCGAGCCGTGGAGCGAGCAGACGCCCTTCCGCAGCTTCTCGAGGTCGTCGATGACCTTGTTGTGCTGGAGCGCGTGGTCCCGGTTCGCCGAGGACGGCTGGCCGAGGTTGTCGCGCGAGGTGGTGGTGGTACCGGCCATGACAGGCTCCTCGCCCTGGTTCGGGCGGGGTGAGGGAACGCCCAGACGGGGCCGGCCCGAGATGGACCGCCCCGCTGGACGCATGGTGCTGGGTCGGGCTACTGCTCGTTGAGCGCCGAGTACGCGCCCAGCCGGCCGCGCGAGCGGCAGATGTGGGCCCAGATCATGTCCACGCCGCCCTTGAGGGCGGAGCGGTCCTCGGCCTTGAACAGGCGGCCGAAGTCGATCAGGTCGTCCTCGTCGGGCTTCTCGGTGATGACCTTCTTCCCGATCGCGTCCGCCCCGATGCCGAAGGCGAAGGTCGGCGGGGTGAAGCGGCTCGACACCTGCTCGACGCCCTTGATCTTGACGTTGCCGTCGAGGCTCATCGCCGAGGGGTCGGTCCAGAGCAGCGCGCC
>CAMLHU010000212.1 GCA_946479825.1 uncultured Gemmatimonadota bacterium | reverse complement strand
CCGGCGCGGCGGGCGCGGGGGCCGTGGCGGTGAGCGCGGCGGCCGGGGCGGCCGGGGCCGCGGCGGCGACCGCCCGCGCGAGGAGCGCGAGAGCGAGTTCATCGAGAACGTCGTCGCCATCAACCGCGTGGCCAAGGTGGTCAAGGGCGGGCGGCGGTTCTCGTTCAACGCCCTCGTCGCCGTCGGCGACGGCAAGGGCAAGGTCGGCGTCGCCACCGGCAAGGCGAACGAGGTCTCCGAGGCGGTCCGCAAGGCGGTGGACGCCGCCCGGCGGAAGATGATCGAGCTCCCCCGCGTGGGCGCCACGATCCCGCACGAGATCCTGGGCGAGCACGGCGCGGGGCGGGTGCTCCTCAAGCCCGCGGCCAGCGGCACCGGCGTCATCGCCGGCGGCCCGGTGCGCGCGGTGCTCGAGTGCGCCGGCATCACCGACATCCTCACCAAGAGCCTCGGCTCGAACAACCCGCACAACATGGTGCGGGCCACGATGGACGGGCTCGGGCGCCTCGTGACCGCCCGGCAGGTGGCCCGCGAGCGCGGCGTGGACGCGGATCGCATCGCGTTCCGCGGCCGCCAGGAGGCGTAAGATGGGTCGCAATCCCGCGGTGGGCCGCCAGGGCCCCGCGTTCCACCAGGCCACCCTCCCGGCCCAGCCGGCCAAGGGCGGCCTCTCGGTGAAGCAGATCCGGTCGACCATCGGTCACCCGGACACGTACCGCCGCACCCTCGCGGCCCTCGGCCTCCACCGCCATCAGCAGACGGTCGTGGTCCAGGATACCCCGTCGATCCGGGGCATGCTGTTCAAGGTCCGGCACCTCGTCGAGGTCGCGCCGGCCGGGGAGAAGTAAGCGATGGCCACCAAGACCAAGGCGCCCGCCAAGGTGACGCTCAGCACCCTGCGTCCCGCCGACGGGTCCACCCAGTCCCGCAAGCGCGTCGGCCGCGGCATCGGTTCCGGCCTCGGCAAGACGTCGGGCAAGGGCCACAAGGGCCACAAGGCCCGCACCGGCGGCGGCACCAACCCGGGCTTCGAAGGCGGCCAGATGCCGATGTACCGGCGGCTGCCCAAGCGCGGCTTCACCAACCCCTTCCGGGTCGCGGCCCAGCCCGTGAACCTCAAGGATTTGGGAAAGGTGCAGGCCCCCGAGGTGAACCCGGAGACGCTGCACTCGGCCGGGCTCATCGCCAAGGCCGACGCGCCGGTCAAGATCCTCGCCACGGGCGACGTGGCCCGCGCATTCACCCTTCGCGGCGTCCGCGTCTCGGCGGCCGCCCGCGCCAAGATCGAGGCCGCCGGCGGCCGCATCGAGGAGTAAGGCGTGACCGGTCCCCAAGTGCCGGCGTTCGCGATGGATGACGAGCTCAAGAAGAAGCTGGGCTTCACCATCCTCGCGCTCGTGGTCTACCGTATCGGCGCCCACATCGCCACGCCGGGCGTCAACGTCCAGGCGCTGAGCGACTTCATCCAGAACTCCGCCGCCAAGGGCTTCTTCGGCCTGTACGACACCCTGGGCGGCGGGCTCTCGCGCGCCACGGTGTTCGCCCTGGGCATCATGCCCTACATCTCGGCCAGCATCATCCTCCAGCTCGCCGGCGGCATGGTGCCGAGCGTGGCCAAGATGCAGCAGGACGAGGAAGGGCGGAAGCAGATCACCCAGTGGACCCGGTACATCACGGTCCTGATCTCGCTGGCCCAGGCCTACACCTTCGGCCTCTTCGTCGAGCAGCAGATCCCGGGCGCGGTCGCCAACCCCGGCTTCGGCTTCCTCGCCACCACCGTGCTGGTCCTCACGACCGGCTCGATCTTCGTGATGTGGCTGGGCGAGCAGATCACCGAACGCGGCATCGGGAACGGGATGAGCCTCCTCATCACGTTCTCCATCCTCGAACGGCTCTGGCCCGGCGCGATCAACCTGGTCAACTACCTGCGCAGCGGCGTCATCGGCTTCCCGCCGCTCGTGGTCTGGATCGGCGGCCTCGTCGTCGCCATGGCCGCCACCACCGCGATGACCATCGCGGCCCGGCGCATCCCGATCAACGTGCCCCGCAAGGTGATGGGCCGCGGCCGGATCCAGGAGGGACGGAAGAGCTTCATCCCCGTCCGGCTCCTCACGGCCAGCGTGATGCCGATCATCTTCGCCCAGACGATCATCATCGTCCCGGGCACGCTCGCGAGCTTCATGCGGTACCAGTGGCTCCAGGACCTCGCCAGCATCTTCACCCCCGGCGACTGGCCCTACACGGTGATCTTCACCGTGATGGTCATCCTGTTCGGCTACTTCTACACCTCGATCGTGTTCTCGTCGGTGGACATCGCCGAGAACCTCAAGAAGCAGGGCGCCTTCGTCCCCGGCGTGAAGCCCGGCGCCAGCACCGCCGACTACATCGACGACATCCTCGCCCGCGTCACCCTCTGGGGCTCGGTGTTCCTCGCCATCGTCGGCCTGGTGCCGTACTTCCTGAGCACCAAGCTCGGCATCCAGGCCCAATTCGGCGGCACCTCGGTGCTGATCGTCGTCGGCACCCTGCTCGACACCATCATGCTCATCGAGCAGCACCGGAACCTGCGCAAGTACGACAGCCTGATGATGAAGGGGCGGGTCCGGTTCCGGGGACGGCAACAGCGGTATATGTAAGGGGAGCTTAGAGCTTAGAGCTAAGAGCGTAGAGCTTGGGGCTTGGAGCTTGGAGCTGGGAAGTGGCAGCACAGTCGTTGGAGCTTCGCGGCGCGCACGACCCTCCGGTGGCTGCACCGGAGGGTCGTAGCCCGTCAGAGACCAACCCGCGACACGCGAACGGCGGATGGCGATGAACCTCCTACTTCTCGGACCCCCCGGCGCGGGGAAGGGCACCCAGGGCGCCCTCCTCGCCGCACGCCTCGGGCTCCCCAAGTTCGCGACCGGCGACCTCCTCCGCGACGCCGTGAAGCGCGGCACCCCCCTCGGCCTCAAGGCCAAGGCGGTGATGGAGTCCGGCCAGCTCGTGAGCGACGACATCATCCTCGGCGTGGTGCGCGAGGAACTGGCCCGCCCGGCGGCCGGGAACGGCGTCATCTTCGACGGCGTGGTCCGCACCATCCCCCAGGCCGAAGGCGTCGCCGCCCTCCTGGCCGAGCACGGCCGGCGGATGGACCACGTCCTGTTCTTCGACGTCACCGACGGCGAGATCCTCGCCCGGCTCGACAAGCGCCGCACCCTCGAACACCGCGCCGACGACGACCCCAAGGCCGTCGCCACCCGGCTCAAGGCCTACCGCGAACAGACCGCGCCGGTCCTCGCCTGGTACCGCGAGCGGGGCCCCGTCGCGGTCATCCCCGCCGTCGGCGCCGTGGACGAGGTGGCCGCCCGCGTGCAGCAGGTCCTCGGGCGGTAGCCGTGATCACCCTCAAGTCCCCCCGCGAGATCGAGACGATGGCCCGGGCCGGGCAGATCGTCCACGACACCCTCGAGCTGATGCGCCGCGAGGTGCGGCCCGGCATCTCCACCGCCGAGCTCGACGACATCGCGGAGGCGTTCATCCGGAGCCACGAGGGGGCCACGCCGTCGTTCAAGGGGCTGTACGGCTTCCCACGGACGCTCTGCACCTCGATCAACGAGGAGATCGTCCACGGGATCCCGTCCCGGAAGCGGGTGCTGGTCGAGGGGAACATCGTGAGCGTGGACGTGGGGGTGAAGCTCGACGGGCTCCACGCCGACTCGGCCACGACCATCGCGGTGGGCGAGATCTCGCCGGCCGCCCGGCAGCTCCTCGAGGTCACCCAGCAGTGCCTCGCGGCGGGCATCGCCCAGGCGGTGGCGGGGAACCAGGTCGGCGACATCGGCCACGCGGTGCAGACCCTCGCCGAGTCGCACGGCTACGGCGTGGTCCGCGAGCTGGTGGGACACGGGATCGGCCGGACCTTCCACGAAGAGCCGCAGGTGCCGAATCACGGCCGGCCCAAGCGCGGGCCGCGGCTCGTGGCGGGAATGACCATCGCCATCGAGCCGATGATCACCCTCGGCAGCTACGAGACCCGCACCCTGCCCGACAAGTGGACGGTGGTGACCGCCGACGGCAGCCTCTCGGCCCACTTCGAACACACCGTCGCCATCCAGGACGGCCCAGCCCGCATCCTGACCTGAGCGGCGGCGCGTCCGGGGCCGTCAGCCGGCCACGGTCGCGCGCAACCAGCGGTGGATGGCCGGGTTCCCGGCCACGATCCCCGTGTGCTCCGCACTCACCGCCCGCCCCGCGTAGTCGGTCACCACGCCCCCCG
>CAMLHU010000211.1 GCA_946479825.1 uncultured Gemmatimonadota bacterium | reverse complement strand
CCCCTTGCCGTGCGCCCCCGCCCGCGCCGCCTCGATGGCGGCGTTGAGGGCGATCAGGTTGGTGAGGTCGGCGATCTCGCGGATGGAGCCGATGAACCCGGTGATGCGGCGGGTCACGGCGCCGAGCTCGGTCACCTGGTCGGCGCTCTCGCCCACGAAGCTCTTGAGCTGCACCAGGCGCTCGAGCGCGTCGGCGATGGCGTCGCGGTTCCGGGCGGCGGTGGCGCTCGCCTGCTCGCTCGCGTCGGCCGCGGTCGCGCCGTCGCGGGCCCCCACCAGCGCCCCCGTGGGCCGCGGCGCGGTGGCCGCGCGCCCCCCCCCCCCCAAGGCGTCCTGCTCCCCCAGTTCGGTGCGGATGGCGCGGGCGGCGGCGGCCACCGCGGCGGCCGACTCGCGCACGGCGTCGGTGGCCCGCGCCAGCGCCCGCACCTGGGTCCCGATCCGCTCCACGGTGTCCATCAGCGGACGCCGGAGCTCGGCCAGGTGGATGGCGGTCGCGAGCTGCGCCGCGAAGGCGGAGACGGTCGAGACCTCCTTGGCGCCGTAGGTGTGGCGCTTGCGGTGCTCGAGCTCGAGCGTGCCGATGGTCTCCTCGCCGAACCGGAGCGGGATCACGAGCCGGCTCTCGGCGTCGGGCGCCCCGTCGCCGATGCGGCGGTCGCGGGCGGCGTCGGCCACCAGCACCGGCTTCCCGGTGCGCACGGCCTCCTCGCGCAGGGCCTCGGCGTCGGCCGGCGGCTCGCCCCGGCCGGGACGCCCGCGCACGCTGCGGTAGAGCAGCGTGGCCGCGCCCTGGTCCACCCGGTGCACCCGGAAGTCGCTCCAGTCGAGCAGCCGGTGGGCCAGCGCCTCGAGCTGGGTGCACGCCTCCTGCAGGGTCACGTTGCCGGTGACGATCTTTTCCCGGGCGTGGACCTTGCTCAGCTCCTCGGCGCCGATCGCCTCTTCCAGGATCTTCTTGGTGAGCATCCCCAGCACCGCGAGCACGGCGAGCACCGTGGCCCAGCCGAGCGGCGCCAGCGACACCACCGCCCAGATGACCACCGTCGAGGCGGCGGCGGTGAGCAGGTAGGAGACGATCTCGTAGCGGAGGATGAGCAGCCGCTCGTCGAGCTCGAGCTTGTCGCGGAGGAGGAGCGTGGCGTAGAACAGCGCTCGGCTGGTGAAGAAGTACGCCACCACCAGCGCGATGGCCGCGGGGAGGTAGTCGAGCGTGAGCACCCGGCTGCCGGTCAGGTGCCGCACGAAGGCGTGGACCCCGAACGCCGAGACGAACGCGATCACCTCGCGCCCGGCGTTGATCCAGGCGAACGCGGCGGCCTTGCGGTGCCACACCCAGTCCGAGAGGAACACCGCAAGGCCGAGCGCCAGCGTCACCGCGCCGGGGCCGACCAGCACGGCACCGACCAGCACCGGCACGCCGGTCTGGGTGACGTACGAGTACTTGCTGAGCTGGATCGGGGCGGCGCGGAGCGCCAGGATGGCCGCGGCGAGCGCCGCCACCGCCCACGGATGGGCAAAGGTGCCGTGATCGACCACGAGTGCCGCGAGGAAGAGCGCCGACCCCACGGCACCCAGGGCCACGGTGAAGACCGCGACCACCCGCGACATCGGGAACCTCACGCTGCCGCCTCGTCGAGCGCGCCGCGGAGCCCGTTGAGGAGCGTCTCCACCGCCCTGACGCCGCCGCGCCCGAGGGCGTCCACCAGCGCGCTCCCCACCACCACGCCGTCGGCCACCCGCGCCACCTCGCGCGCCTGCGCGGGCGTGGAGACGCCAAACCCGACGGCGACCGGGAGGGTCGTTGCCGCCCGGACCCGGGCCACCGAGGCGGCCAGGTCGGCGGCGGGGCCCGCCGAGGCGCCGGTGACGCCGAGCCGCCCGATCAGGTAGACAAAGCCGCGCGCCCCGTCGAGCGCCGCCTCGATGCGGGCGGGGGTCGAGGTCGGCGCCACCAGCCGGATCAGGTCGAGCGTCGACGCCGCGACTTTGGCCTCGACCTCCGTGTCGCCCCCAGCCGGGAGGTCGGTAAGTAGAAGGCCCGCCACGCCGGCCTTGGCGGCGTCGGCCAGCAGGCGGTCCACGCCGTACCGCAGCACGGGATTGAGATAGCTGAACAGCACCACCGGGCGGGTGAACTTCGCCTCGGCGATGAGCTGCAGCGTGCCGGCCAGGGTCATCCCCCCGGCCAGGGCCGCGAAGCTCGAGCGTTGGATGACCGGGCCGTCGGCCAGCGGGTCGCTGAACGGGACGCCGACCTCGATCAGGTCGGCGACGCGGTCGGCGGCGCGGAGCGCGGCCAGGCTCAGGGCCCGGTCGGGGTAGCCGGCGGTGAGGTACGGGATGAGCGCCGGGCGCCGGCGGCGCCGCAGCTCCGCCCACGCCCGGGCGATGGGAGAGAGGTCAGACAAAGTAGTCGCCGACGGTGAGTCCGTAGCGGTCGGGGGACGTCACCTTGACGATCGAGCGGGTGAAGTTGCCGGCGGCGTCGCGCTCGCCCAGGTCCACCTGGTGGCCCGGCGGCGGGTAGATGCCGCCGTCGGCGTCGAGCGCCAGCCGGACGATCGGGCGGTTGAGCAGCGTCGGGTCTGGGTTGGCCGCGGCCACGATCCCGACCTCGAGGGTGTCGAGCACCACCACCGTGCCCACCGGGTACACGCCGAGCAGGTTGATGAGCGCCTTCACCATCACGCGGTCGTAACCCCGGCGGGGGTTCTCCCACATCTCCTTGAGCACCTGGTCGGGCTGGATCGGCACGGTCTGGTAGCTGCGGCGGCTGGTGGCGGCGTCGAAGCCGTCGGCCACGGCCACGAGCCGCGAGTACGTCCCCTGCTCGCGCGGCCGCAGCACCCGCGGGTAGCCGCTCAGGTCGGTCTTCATATGGTGCTCGGCGGCCACGATCGCCGCGCGGTACGGGATCTCGCCGTAGCCGCGCAGGGTGAAGAGCGTGAGCACGCCGAGCCACGGGTGGGCCTGCATGATGCGCCACTCGTCCTCGTCGAGGCCGCCGGTCTTGTTGAGGATCTCGAGCGGCACCCGCGACTTGCCGATGTCGTGCAGCAGCGCGGCGAGCCCCAGGTCGTAGAGCTGCTGCTTGGAGAAGCCGAGCCGCTTGCCGATAGACACCGAGAAGATGCAGACGTTGACCGAGTGGGTGAACGTGTACTCGTCGTAGTCGCGGATGGTGGTGAGGCCGACCAGCGAGGTCTCGTTGTTGAGCACCTGGTCCACCACCGCCTGCACCGCGCGCTTGATCTTCTTGACCGACGGGGCGCGCCCCATCCGGGCGCCGTTCATCACTTCGCGCGTCACCGCCACGCCCTGGGCGTAGGTCCGCTTGGCGGCCTGCCGCTGGGCCTCGGCGTCGGAGATGACGTCGTCCGCCTCCTGGTGCGGCTCGAGGTGGAGCCGCTGGACCTGGGCGCCCTCGAGCCGGCCGCGGAGCTCGTCGAGCTTGGTGCCGCCCACGGGGGCCGGCTTGCCGCTCAGCGACAGCAGCAGGCTCAGGAACGCCTGCCACTCCATCCGGGTGATCCCCTCGTTCACCCGGAGCGCGCCGATGTCGAACTCGCGGAAGGTGCCGAGCACCGAGCTGAACGAGGCGTAGTTGTCGAGGTCGAGCCGGAGCCGCGTCGCGTTGACGAAGATGAAGTCGCCGGCCAGCCGGATCTCGATCTCGTGCTCGGTGCTGAGCAGCTGGGTCGCGGCGGCCTGGAGGTCGTCGAGCGCCCGCTGCACGGTGGCGTTCTCGACCGGGTAGAGCTTGAGGGCGCGGTGGGCCGAGTAGAACAGCAGCAGCAGCCCGCGCCCCCCCTGCCGGAGGGCGCTCTCGTCGCCCGCGCCCGCGGAGGAGACGGCCACGGACCCGCGCGGGGTCGGGCGGCGCGGGGGCATTTCGTCGGTCATTGGGCCTGCTCCCGGAGCGCCCGGCTCACGGCGTTGCGCACCACCGCCTCCTTGTCCTGGGCCGCCCGCTCGAGCGCGGCGCGGGCCTCGGCCGACCGGAGCCGGCCGAGCGCGGCGGCGGCGCAGGCCCGGGTGTCGGCGCTCGCGCGGCGCTTGAAGAGGCCGCCGCCGGCGTTCAGCACCTCCGCCAGCGGCCCCGCCGCCGGCGCCCCGGCGATGAGCGCGTAGGCCTCGAAGCAGGCCTGCCGCTCGGTCAGGTCGAGCGACTCGGCCTCGCGATCGAGCACCACCTTCTCGATGTGCTTGAGCGCGCCCCGGTACCCCCGCGCGCCCAGGGTGCGCACGGCGAAGAGCC
>CAMLHU010000210.1 GCA_946479825.1 uncultured Gemmatimonadota bacterium | reverse complement strand
GTCAACCACGCCCCGCCGTCCACGCTAACCTGCTGCCGCACCGCGACATCACCACTGCCACGCCCCTCGAACCGCCGGCGCCCTGCGGGGTATGTTCAGGTAGTCCAAGGCCTGCCCCCGTACCTTCGCCGCTGACCCCTGACCCCTGACCCCTGACCCCTGACACCCTGACACCCTGACCCCTGACCCCCTGACCGCCTGACCGCCGACCCCGTGCCCACCCACCCCGCCCGCCTCCACGCCCGCGGCCCGACCCGCCCAGTTCCGGGCGAGTTCGTGCTCTACTGGATGCAGGTGACCCACCGCGCCCACCATCACCCCGCCCTCAACTTCGCGGTGGAGCAGGCCAACGCGCTCGGCCTTCCGGTGGTGGTGTACCACGGCCTCCGCCCCGACTACCCCTGGGCCAGCGACCGCATCCACACGTTCATCCTGGAGTCGGCGGTGGAGCTCGAGCGGGCGTTCAAGGCCCGCGGAATCCGGTACGCCTTCTGGCTCGGCGCCGACCGGCCGCCGGCCGGCGAGGACACGCCGCTGGTCAGGCTCGCCCGCCGGGCGGCGATGGTGGTCACGGACTTCTTCCCGACGTTCATCGTGCCGAGGCAGACGAAGAGTCTTCGCGAGAGGGTCGACACGCCGGTCGTCGCGGTGGATTCGTGCGGGGTGGTGCCGCTGGCGCTCATTGAACGCGAGCACGTGACGGCTCGGGGGTTCCGGACGGAGGTCGACCGCGTCCTCCCCGAATTCCTCTACCCGGTGGGCGACGTCGAACCGCGTGTGCGGCGGAGGGTGGACCTCGGCTTCGACCCGGTGATCCCGACGCTCAGGAAGATCCCGGAACTCGTGGCGGCGTGCCCGATCGACCACACGGTGGGCCCCTCGCCCGTGATCCGCGGGGGCCCGGCGGCGGCCCGCGCGCGGCTCGATCACTTCCTGGCGCACGGCCTGTCCCACTACGACGAGGACCGCGGCGACCCGAACCAGGGCGCCACCAGCCGGCTCTCGCCCTACCTCCATTTCGGCAACATCAGCATCCAGGAAGTGCTGCTCGCGGCGCGGGAGCACGGGCCCGCGGAGCAATACGCCAAGTTCCAGGACGAGGCGGTGACCTGGCGGGAGCTGGCGCACAATCTCTGCTATCGCAACCCGAAGCACCGCACGCTCGCGGCGGTTCCGGAATGGGCCCGGAAGGAGTTGGCCGACCACGAGGCCGACCCGCGCGAGCTGTACCGCGCCGACGATCTCGAGTTCGCTCGCACCGGCGACGAACTCTGGAACGCGGCGCAGCGCTCCCTGCTCCGCGACGGCGAGATCCACAACTACGTCCGGATGCTCTGGGGCAAGTCGGTGCTCAAGTGGACCCGCGACGCGGCTTCCGCGCTCAAGTTGCTCGAGCACCTGAACCACAAGTACGCCCTCGACGGCCGCGATCCGTCGAGCTACGGCGGGATCCTCTGGTGCTTCGGCCGCTACGACCGACCCTTCTACCGCCGGCCGGTGTACGGGACGGTGCGGTATATGTCCACCAAGGCCGCGGCGGGGAAGTTCGATGTGCAGGCGTATGTGCGGGGACAGGGCGACGACGGGAAGAGTTGAGGAGAGAAGGAGGTGATGAGGCGAGGGGAATGGCGACGGAACGCTCCCCCTCTCCACGAACGTGGAGAGGGGGTTGGGGGGTGAGGAGAAGAGAACGTGGAGAGGGGGTCGGGGGGTGAGGAGAAGCCCCTGCTCACTTCCTCGCCCCCTCCCACCCCAGCATCGCCCGCTTGCGGACCTCACCGCCGGCATACTCGCCGAACGCCCCGGTCTTCCGAATGACGCGGTGGCAGGGGATGAGATAGAGCACCGGATTGGCGCCGATGGCGGACGCGGCGGCGCGAACGGCATCGCTGGTGCACACCGACTCGGCCACTTCCTGGTACGTGGCCACGCTCCCCTCAGGGATCCGGAGCAGCGCCTCCCAGACCTTGAGCTGGAAGTTGGTTCCCTTGAGGAAGAGGCGGAGCGGCGGACCGGCGGAGGGGCCGGGTGTCCGGACGGCCTGGAAGACGGTGGCGGCGAGCTTGGCGGTGCCGCGCACATCCTCGATCCACCGTGCATCGGGCCAATGCGACCGCGCTTCGGCCAGCGCCGCGCGGACGCCCCCCGCGGCGATGAACCGGAGCGCCACGATCCCGCGCCCGGTGACGCCGATCAGGAAGTCGCCGAACGGCCCCGGGTGCACTCCCCACCGGATCTCGAGCCCCTTCCCCAGCGCCTTGTACTCCCCTGGCGTCACGGCGTCCACCGTCACCAGCAGGTCGTGGAGCCGCCCGGGGCTGGTCAGCCCCGCGGTGTACGTCGCGTCGAGCACGCTCCGCCCCTCCCGTAGCAGCCGGCGGGCCTCGACGACGCTCCGGAACTGCTGGAAACGCTTGGGACTCACCCCCGCCCAGCGGGAGAAGAGCCGGTGGAAGTGGAACGGCGAGAGCCCCGCGGTCCGCGCCACCTCCTCAAGGGAAGCGGCGGGGTGGGCGTCGAGATAGGTGATGGCCCGCTCGATCCGGGCGTAGTCGTTCGTCATGGCTCAACGGTAGCGCCGGGCCCCGCCCGGGGCGACCCGGTCCTTGCTCCCCCTACCCCCCGGGAACCCCCGCCCCCGGGCCGGTGTATTGGGAGGAACCACAGGAGACACCCCGATGGCGATGCCCAACGTGCTGCCGCTCGACGGCGCCCGCTCGACCCGCTTCGCGGCCCTGGTCCGCGAGATGCTCACGCTGCTCGGCGAGGATCCCGACCGCGAGGGGCTCCTCCGCACCCCCGAGCGGGTGATGCGGAGCCTGCAGTTCCTGACCCGCGGCTATCAGCAGAGCGCCGAGGACGTGATCGGCGACGCGCTGTTCGAGGAAGAGACCCACGGCAACATGGTGCTGGTGCGGGACATCGGGTTCTTCTCGCTCTGCGAGCACCATATGCTGCCGTTCACCGGCAAGGTGCACATCGCCTACATCCCCGACGGGCGGATCGTCGGGCTCTCGAAGCTCGCGCGCGTGGTGGAGGTGTACGCCCGCCGGCTGCAGGTGCAGGAGCGGATGACCGACCAGATCGCCCGGGCGCTCGAGGAGCAGCTGCTCCCCAAGGGGGTCGGCGTGGTGGTCGAGGCGACGCACTTCTGCATGGCGATGCGCGGGGTCGAGAAGCAGGGCGCCGCGACGGTGACGAGCGCGGTGCTGGGGGCGTTCAGGGAGGATCAGCGGACGAGGGAGGAGTTCCTGCGGCTGGTGGGGTGAGGGGAAGAGGAGAAGAGGAGAGGAGGAGAGGAGGAGAAGAGGTGCGGACTGGGTCATCTTGAGGGAGCGAAGCGACCGAAGGATCCCTCCGTGGATCACGCGCGGGCTCTGAGAGATCCTTCGCTTCGCTCAGGATGACCCCGAAGCGCGCTCAGGACTCCCCGCTCCCATTCTCCTCGTCACCTCTTCTCCTCTTCCCTCTTCACCTCTTCCCCTCCCCCTCACTCCCCCACCAGCCCCACCTCCACCGTCATCCCGTCGCGCCCCACGGTCGTCGCCGCGAACACCGCGCGCGCTTCGTCGAGCAGCTCCGGGGCCTCGCGGGAGTAACGGGCGCTGATGTGGGTCAGGACGAGCTCGCGGACTCCGGCCTCGCGCGCGAGTTCGGCGGCCTGGCGGGCGGTGGAGTGGCCGGTCTCGCGGGCGCGGTCGCGCTCGTCCTCGCCGAACGTGGCCTCGTGCACCAGGAGGTCGGCTCCCTGCGCGGCCGCACGGGTGCTTCGGCAGGGCTTGGTATCCCCCGAATAGACCACTCGGCGCCCCGGCCGCGGCGGGCCGACCAGGTCGGCCGGGCCGACCGTGCGGCCGTCGGGAAGGGTGACCGTCTCGCCGCGGTGGAGCATTCCCCAGAGCGGGCCCTCGGGGACGCCGAGGCTCCGGGCCTGGTCGGGGTGGAAGCGGCCGAGCCGCTCGTGCTCGATCAGGGCGTAGCCGAACGCCTCGCCGCGGTGCTCCACCGGGAAGGCGAGGATCTCGTAGTCCTTCCGCTTGAGCACGTCGCCGGCCTTGAGCTCCACCACCTTCACCTCGAACTTCGGCCGGTCCATCCCGAGCGTCACCATCTGACCCAGCCACTTCGACGCGCCCTTCGGGCCGTAGAGCGTCAGGGGGTCCTTGCGGTCGAGCAGGCCGAGCGTGCGCAGGAGTCCGGCGAGACCCAGGAAGTGGTCAGCGTGGAAGTGGGTGAAGAAGATCTCGTGGAACGAGAACCC
>CAMLHU010000209.1 GCA_946479825.1 uncultured Gemmatimonadota bacterium | reverse complement strand
GCGGAGGCGCTTCTTCTCGACCGACGCGCTCACCCGGGCGCCCAGGATCACCGGGTCGAACGGCTTGGGGAGGTAGTCATCGGCGCCGGCCTCGATGCACCCGGCGATGGTCTCGAGCTCGTCGGCGGCGGAGATCATCACCACGGGGAGGTCGCGGGTGGCCGGGTCGTGCTTGATCCGGGTCAGGACCTCGCGCCCGTCGATCCCCGGCATCCGGACGTCGAGGAGCATCAGGTCGTAGCCGGCGCGCCGCACCATCGCGAGCGCGGTCTCGCCGTCGGCGGCCTCGTCCGCGGCGTACCCTTGCCGCTCGAGGTGGCGCCGGAGCACGGCGCGATTGTCCTCGACGTCGTCCACCACCAGGATCCGCCCCCGCGACCGCGCGGGGCCCGGCGCCGGCTTCGCGGCAGCGGCCGCGGCGGGGGGCACGGCCGACTCGGCGGTCACCCGGTCGATGGCGAGGAGCTGCCCGGTGGCGCGCCGGACCCGGGCGACGTCGGCCGAGAGGCGCGGGGCGGGGCCCAGCGTGTCCATCGCGGCCAGGATCCGGTCGTGCGGCGCCTGGAGCCGCGACCGGAGCTCGTCCACCCGCTCCGGCGTCACCCCGCTGCCGCTCGCGGGGAGCGAGGTCTCGATGAGCGAGAGCACGTCGCGCGCGGCGGCGATGGCGGCCTGCAGCGCGCCGCGCTGCTCTGGGGTCGCGGCGTCGTCGAGCAGCAGCTCGCAGTACCCCACGATGTGATTGACGGGGGTGCGGAGGTCGTGCCGGAGGGCGGAGACCGCCGTCGGGTCGAGGGCGTCGCTCACGCGGGCGGGGCCTGGCCGAGGAGCGCGGCCATCTTGCCGAGGAGGCGGGGGAGCTCGACCGGCTTGGTGTCGTAGTCGCTGCAGCCGGCCTCGAGCGCCTTGTCCCGGTCGCCGGCCATCGCGTGCGCCGTGAGCGCGATGATCGGCACGGCGCGGAGCGCCTCGACCGCGCGGATCTGCCGGGTGGCCTCCCAGCCGTCGATCACCGGGAGGCTCATGTCCATCAGGATGATGTCGTGGCCGCCGGCGCGCGCCATCTCCACCCCCTGCGCGCCGTCGAAGGCCATCGTCACCTCGTAGCCCGCCTTGATGAGCCGGCGCGAGAGCATGTCGCGGTTCATCTCGTTGTCTTCGACCAGCAGCACGCGGGGCATCAGGTCCTCGGCGAGGGTGCGGCGGCGGGGCGCCGGAGCCGGTGGCCCAGGCGCGAGGCGATCTCGGAGAGGAGCTCGTCGCGCGAGTAGCTCCCCTTCTGCAGCACGGCGCTCACGTGGCCGTTGAGGCGCCGGTGGTCGTCGGCGGTGAGGTCCTTGGCCGTCACCACCAGGACCGGCGTCTCGTTCCGGCGCGCCGGCCCGCGCAGCGTCTCGAGGAACTCGAACCCGTCCATTTCCGGCATCATCAGGTCGAGCAGGATGAGCGCGGGCGCCGCCGCGTCCACCCGCGCCAGCCCCTCCCGCCCGTTCCGCGCCCAGTCCACCGTCCACCCTTCGGCCTCGAGGGTCCGCCGCACCAGGTCGGCGGTGGTCGGGTCGTCCTCGACCAGCAGCAGGCGGTGCGCGCCGGGGGCGTGGCGGTAGGGCGCGAGGGCGCGCCGCAGCGCCTCGCGGTCGATCGGCTTGGTGAGGTACTCGGTGGCGCCGAGGGCGTAGCCCACCTTCTTCTCGTCCACGATGGTGAGGAGGATGACCGGGATGTCGGCGAGCGCCGGGTCGTCCTTGAGCCGGGCCAGCACCTCCCACCCGTCCATCCCCGGCATCATCACGTCGAGGGTGATGGCGTCGGGGCGGCGCTCGCGGGCGCGGGCGATCCCCTCCGCGCCGTCGGACGCCTCGTCCACCGTGAACCCCTCGCGGACCAGGAACCGCCGCATCAGCGCGCGGACCGGCGCCTCGTCGTCGATCACGAGCACCCGTCCCGCGCCGCCGGTCACGGTCTCGCCGTCGGCGCCGGGCGTCGTGCCCTCGGTCGCCGCGCCGACGTCCACCGGCAGCCGCACGGTGAAGGTGGAGCCGACGCCGGGCGCGCTCTCGACGTCGATGCTGCCGCCCATCATCTCGCAGAAGCGGCGGGTGATGGCGAGGCCGAGCCCGGTGCCGCCGAAGCGCCGGGTGGTGGAGGCCTCCGCCTGCGAGAACGCCTCGAAGATCCGCGCCTGCTGTTCCGGCGTCATCCCGATCCCCTGGTCCGTCACCCGGAACACCACGTCCTGGCCGCCATCCGCCGCCGCCATGCGCGCCACGTCGAGGGAGATCGCCCCGCGCTCGGTGAACTTGGTGGCGTTGGAGAGCAGGTTGAGGAGCATCTGCCGCACCTTGGTCAGGTCGGCGCGGAGGAGGCCCAGGTCCGCGTCCACCCGCACCTCGAGCCGGTTGCCGCGCGCGGCCACGAGGGGCTGGATGGTGGTGCGCACCTCCTCGACCAGCGGGCGCACGTCGAAGGTCTCGAGGTAGAGCTCCATCTTCCCGGCCTCGACCTTGGAGAGGTCGAGCACGTCGTTGATGAGCGCCAGCAGGTGCTTGCCCGACGAGCGGATCTTCTCGAGGTCGGCGCTCCAGGCGCCGTTCCCCTGGTCGTCGGCGTCCTCCTTCAGCATCTCGCTGTAGCCGATGATGGCGTTGAGCGGGGTGCGGAGCTCGTGGCTCATGTTGGCCAGGAAGCGGCTCTTGGCCTGGTTGGCCGATTCCGCCTGGCGCTTGGCCTCGAGGAGGTCGGTGACGTCGTGGTAGAGCGCCAGGATGCCGATGTTCCGCCCCTCGATGGCCACCGGCACCGCCGAGATCTCGACGTCGAGGAGGCTGCCGTCCTTGCGCCGGCGCTTGCCGATGCCGCGGATGGCGCCCTGGCTCGCCTGCGAGGTGTAGGCGTTGGCCTCCGACCGGGTGCGCTCGTCGCTGATGAGGCCGTCGAGGTCGCGGCCGAGCGCCTCCTCGCGGGTGTAGCCGAAGAGGTTCTCGAACGCCGGGTTGAGCGCGGTGATCCGCCCGTCGGTCTCGAGCGTCACGATGGCGACGGGGCTGTTGGCCACCACCGCGCCGAAGAACTCCCGCTCCCGCTGGGCCGCCGTGTAGAGCCGGGCGTTCTCGATCGCGATGGCGGCCTGCGGGGCGAAGAGCTGGAGCAGCCGGAGGTCGTCGGCGCCGAAGTGGCGGGTCGGGTCGGCGTGGGTGCTCGCGATGGCCCCCACCAGCCGCGGGCCGATGAGGAGCGGCGCCACCATCACGGCCTGCACCGTGTCGCGCACGTCGGAGTACTTGTCCGACCGGCCGGCCCACTCGTCGTAGTTGGGGATGATGAGCGGGTCGTGCGACACGGCGACCTTGCCCATCGCCCCTTCGCCCAGCGCCAGCCGGGTGCCGGTCGAGTCGCGGGAGATCCCGGTGCTCGCCACGATCACGAGCTCGCGGCGCTCTTCCTCGTAGATGGCGAGTTCGCCGCCGGTCACGCCGAGGAGCGCGACCGCGCGGCCGAGCACGGCGTGGAGCAGCTTGGAGAGCTCGAGCTGGCCGGAGAGGTCGGCCATCGTGTCGAGCAGCGCCTGCTGCTCGTCGGCCCGGCGCCGCGCGCTCACCAGGAGGCGCGCCCGCCCGATGGCGAGGCTCGCGAGCTCGGCGACGGCGGTGAGGACCTGGAAGTCGCCGGAGGTGAAGGCGTCGGGCTCGGCGCTCTCGACGACGAGGACGCCGATGGTGCGGTCGTCCACCCGGAGGGGGACGTCCACCTCGGAGCCCGAGGCCAGGCTCGCGACGTAGCCCTTCTGTTCCTTGACCCGCGGCGTGTAGTGGAGCTTGCCGTCCTTGATGGCCCGGTCGCTCAAGCCCTCGCCGGGGTGCACCCGCCACATCGGCGGGGCGTCCGGCCAGCCCACGCTGGCCTGGAGGACGCGGTCGCCGGTGGCGTCGAGGAGGAAGAGGCCGAGGAAGTCGTAGCCCAGCGCCTTGTCCTGCAACCCGGCCACCACCCGCCGGCAGACTTCCTGCTCGTCGTTGGCGGCGGCGACCTCGGCGGAGAGGCGCAGCAGGGCGGACTGGCGCTGCGCCAGCGTGCCGCGCCGCGGACGGGCGGCGCGGGCGCGGGGGGCGCGCTTCGGACGACGTGGGGGCATCGGGCTCCGGGGGCCGGCTCGGCGGGTTGGAGACGCCTTTCAGAATATGCCGCTTGGCGGCGCGGACGGCCAGCGGCCACGCCTACCGGCCCCCGCTTCATACATAGGCCTCACCCCTGGCGCCCTCTCCGCA
>CAMLHU010000208.1 GCA_946479825.1 uncultured Gemmatimonadota bacterium | reverse complement strand
ACCGCGACGTTGCTGAGCCACGGCACCGGCGTGGCGGCGCGGAGGTCGCAGTCAGCCGGCCCGGCCCCGCCGACGCGGTGCTGGGTGGTGTTGACGTCGAACGGCGCCGGGCAGCCACGGCCCTGGAGCGAGGCGTAGAAGTACGGCGCCCCCGCCGCCTGGGCCACGAGCAGCGCGTACGACTGGCGCTGGGTGCTGTCGTTGATCCCCGCCGACTGGAACCCGGCGGTGATGCTGTTCCCCATGAAGACCATCCGGGAGAACATCGCCCCGCCCGACGGGGCGGAGGGTGAATTGAGCTTCTCGTTGCTGTAGCAGCCCGCCGCGAGCCCGATGAGGCCCAGGGCCAGGGCGGCACGGAAGTGACGACGCATCATGGCGTGGGTCTCCGGATCAGAAGCGGTAGACGAGGGACGCGCCGACGAGGTACGCGCTGAACTGGTACAGCCCGTTGGTCCCGGTGGCGACCGTCCGCCCGCGGCGGTCGGCCTGGTCGATCAGCTGGAGCGCCAGGTCGAGGCCGAGCTGCGGGGTGAGCTCGGTGCCGCCGCCGATGGTGAACTCCGTGCGGCTCCCCTCGGGGAGGTTGGGCGTCACGTTCTCGTCGGGCGCCGCGCCCTTGTGGGTCAGGATGCCGGCCCGGAGCACGGTGCTCGGCTTGAGCTGGTACTCGGCGCCGAGCCGCCAGTCCACCACCGCCTTGTAGGCCTCGGGGAGGACGACCGTCGGGAGCTTGTCGAAGTGGATCGTGAGGGCGTCGAAGGTCGCCCAGTTGGTCCACTGCACGTCGAAGAGGCCCGTCAGCTTGGGCGTGATCTTGTAGGCCACGCCGCCCACCAGCTGCTCGGGGACGCGAAGCCAGGTGCTGCCGCCCTGCTTCTGGAGCGGGCCGCTGCCGCGGAACTGGGGCGCCACGATCGAGTCGAGCGGCGTGCCGGCGGGGACGCCGAACGGGTTCCCCTGCGGCAGGAGGATGCCGGTCCCGACCTGGGCGAAATCGGCGGTGGCGTTGGTGAACTTGACCAGCTGGCGGGACATGTAGCGGAGCCCGAAGCTCAGGCGGTCGGTGGCCTTGAACTGCACGCCCAGGTGGTAGCCCACGCCGGTGGAGTGCCCGGTCAGGTCCGCGTTGGCGAAGTCGGTGCCGGCGGGGATGCCGAGGTTGGCGAAGGTGACGCCGGGAGCTGCCTGCTGGCTCGACAGGTCGAGGCGCTGGCGCAGCTCCACGCTCATGAAGTTGAGGTCGAATCCGGCGCCGAAATTCCACTTGTCGTTGGCCTTGAACGCGAGCGTGGGCTGGAGGTAGATGCTCGCGATCCTGCTCTTGTAGCCGAGGAAGCGCCCTTCGGAGGTCGGGGACCATTCGGTGGTGAGGCCGTAGGGAGCGAAGAGCCCGATGCCCGCCACGAACCGCTTGCCCACCGGCATGGCCGCGTAGACGTTCGGCGCCGGGTAATGGCCGTCCTTGAGGTCGCTCGCCTGGCCGGTGAGGTCGTTCGTGAACTTGCCCGACGTGTTGATCAGCACACCGCCCAGGCTTCCGACCTTGCCGGTGAGGCTGCCGAGGCCGGCGGGGTTGAAGAACATCGCCGAGCCGTCAGCGCACGGGGCGGCGACGCCGGTCCCGGCACGGGCCATCGCGCAGGCGTTGTGTTCGTAGAGCCCGTAGCCCTGGGCGGCCAGTCGCGCGGGTGCCACGGCGAGCACGGCGCCCCCGAGGATCCCGGCGGTCAACCAGACCTGGAACCGTCGCATAGAGTGACTCCGATAGGGGATGATGCGGGTCGTGCGAGGATTGTGCTGCGGTCAATCAGTCTACCGGCGCCGCGGGACTTTGTCAAAATCCCGTAACGGCAAGCCTTCGGGCGGGGTCAGGCGGCCGGGGCACCGGGGCCGGGGACGGGGGCCGCGGCGGCGGTGAGCGGAAGGTGGCTCACCACCTCGCCGTCGAGCGAGAGCTCGACATCGTAGCGCCCCGCGCGGGGCAGCGGGAGGTCGTAGACCAGGACCACCGCCGCCTCCACGAAGGTGACGCCGGCCGGCGGTTCGCCGAACCGGAACGTCCCCTCGCCGCCGAACAACTCCACCCCCTCGGGGCCGAGGAAGCGGAGCCGGATCCGGTGCTCGCCGATCTCGGTCCGCTTCCCGATGACGCGGATGACGAGGTGGGTGCGCCGGTGCTCGGACGGGAAGGCCGGGACCCACACCTGGCTGAAGATCCCGATGACCGACAGCCGCCCCGCCTGGTCCACCAGGGCGTAGTCTGCGAGGGCGGCGAGGACGACCTGCACGTCAGGCGACGCGGATCGAGTTGATCACGTCGTTGGCCCGGATGCTGTTCACCACGTCCATCCCCTGGGTGACCTGGCCGAAGACGGTGTGCTTCTTGTCCAGGTGCGGCTGGGGGGAATGGCAGATGAAGAACTGGCTGCCGCCGGTGTCGCGCCCCGCGTGCGCCATCGAGAGCGTGCCGGCCACGTGCTTGTGGACGTTGCGGTCGCACTCGCACTTGATGGTATAGCCGGGCCCGCCGGTGCCGACCCGCGGGTTGTTCGGGTCCTTCGAGAGCGGGTCGCCCCCCTGGACCACGAAGTTGGGGATCACGCGGTGGAACCGGGTGCCGTCGTAGAAGCCCTCGTTGGCGAGCTTCTCGAAGTTGGCGACGGTGTTCGGCGCCTCGTCCGGGAAGAGCTCGAGGGTGATGGTACCGCGGGCGGTGTCGATGGTGGCGGTCTTCATGGGGAGTCGGGAGCCTGGAGTCTGGAGCTCGGAGCGACGAGTCGGAAGCTCGGAGTCGGTGAAAAGGGAGATCGCGAACCCGGGAATCTAGCCGGGTCAGCCGCGGTCGATGGGCCAGCTGTCGGTCCGCTGGTCGGGGGGGACGTCGGCGCGATACAGGATGACCCGGGCCCGCTCCAGCGTGATGAGGCCGCCGCCGATCATCTGGTCGAGGTCGGGCAGAATGGCCTGGATCTTCTCCTCGGTGTCCACGCACTCGACGACGATCGGCAGGTCGGAGGAGAGCAGTTCGAGCTTGTCGGTCCGGAGGTGCGCGGTGGCGCCGAAGCCCATCACCGCCCGGAACACGGTCGCGCCGGCGTAGCCGCGGTCGCGGAGCAGCTCCACGATCGCCTGGTAGAGCGGCTTCCCCTTCCATTTGTCGCGCTCGCCGAGATGGATCCGCATCAGCGTGCGCTCGCCCTTGAATCCGTGCATCGAACCTCCTGACTTGGGCCTCCCCGAGTCTAGCCCCGTGGCCGCAGTCCGGCGAGGGTCGCGGTCCAGGCGGCGTCGTCCGCGGCGGGGGCCTGGCAGGTGTCGCCCCGGCAGGCGTAGGCCCGGGGCGCCGCGCCGTCGAGCATCGCGCGGAGGGCGGCTGGCAGCGCGTCGGGCGCGGTGCCGGCCCCGTCGCGGAGGCGGTGCACCACCTTCCGCGGAATGAACGTCGCGACCGCCCGCCGATGCATCCGGTCGGCCTCGACGTCGCCCTCGGCGCCGACGACGACCAGGTGGGTGACGGGGTACACCGCCCAACCCATCGCCAGCAGGAACGTCGCGCCGAACAGGCCGAGCTCGGCGGCGCGGCCGCCGAAGGTGCGGACGAGTGCCAGGTGACGCTCGCGCCAGCGCGCGTCGCCGGTGAGCGCGGCGAGGCGGGCAGAGGTGAGCGCCGCGACGCCGTTGGGCGACGGGGTCGGGGCGTCCTGCACCGGCTTGGCCGTGGCGGGCAGCAGCCCCTCGCCGCCGCGATCCCGTGCGACGTCGAACAGTCCGCCGCCGTCGGCATCGTGGTAGTCCCGCCAGACACGGTCCATCAGGGCCTCGCACCAGGCGAGCCAGCCGCGGTCGCCGGTGACCTCGAACGCGTCGAGCGCGGCGGCCGCCACCTGCACCTGGTCGTCGAGCAGGCCGGCGACGCCACCCGGCGTGTGCGGCACGGCGTCGGGCTCGGAGGCGCCGCGGCGGATCCGCTCGAGCGCCCGGAGCCCCGCCTCGCGGGCCCACCGGTCGTTGAGCTGCACGCCGGCACGCAGCAGCCCGGAGGCCAGCATCGCGTTCCAGTTGGCGTACCGGGTCCGGTCCACGAACGGCGCCGGCCGGGACCGGCGCTCGGCCTTGAGCTTCTCCTCTGCCAGCGCGAGGAGGTTGGCCACCTCGGATTCCGAACGCCCGGTCCGCGCGGCGATCTGCACCGCCTCCTCCGCCACCCAGAGCACGTTCCGCGACGGGTCGTGGTGCATCTCGCCCGTGGCGCCGATGTCGTAATGCGCCGCGGCGACTTCGAACTCGTCGTCGGTGAGCACCGCCTGCGCCTCGGCCAA
>CAMLHU010000207.1 GCA_946479825.1 uncultured Gemmatimonadota bacterium | reverse complement strand
GATTCACCCTCAACACGATGTCGCTGCTCGGCCTCTCGCTCGCGATCGGCATCCTCATCGACGACGCCATCGTGGTCCGCGAGAACATCGTGCGCCACGTCGAGATGGGGGCCGACCACTACCAGGCGGCGTTCGAGGGCACCGACGAGATCGGGCTCGCCGTCGCGGCGACGACCTTCTCCATCGTGGCGGTGTTCGTCCCCGTGGCGTTCATGTACGGGGTGGCGGGGCAGTGGTTCAAGCCGTTCGCCCTCACGATCGCCTGCTCGGTGCTGGTCTCGCTCTTCGTGAGCTTCTCGCTCGACCCGATGCTCTCGGCCTACTGGCCCGACCCCGAGCTCGAGGCCCACCAGAAGGGGCCGGTCACCCGGGTGCTGGAGCGGTTCAACCTCTGGTTCAACCGCCAGGCCGAGCGGTATCAGGCGGTGATCGCGTGGGCGCTCGACCACCGCCTCGGGATGGTCGGGATCGCCACCGGGACCTTCGTGCTCGCCATCGGGATGATCGCGTCGGGGCACCCGGGCGGCGGGTTCGTTCCCGACAGCGACCGGAGCGAGATCAACATCGTGCTCGAGACCCCGCCGGGGTCGAGCCTCGAGTACACCCGGCGCAAGGTGGACGAGGCGGTCGCCCTGGTGCGCCGCCACCCCGAGGTGAACTACACCTATGCGACGCTCGGGACCCAGGTGTTCCTCAAGGCGCCGAGCGTGGATCAGGCGCTCGTCTACGTGCGGCTCATCCCGCGAGCCGACCGCCGCATCGCCCAGAAGGACCTGGGCGGCGTGCTGCGACGCGAACTGTCGCGCCTGGGTGGCGCCGAGGTGTCGGTGTTCACCAGCGGGTTCGGCGGCGCGATGAAGCAGATCCAGCTCCAGCTCCGCGGCCCGGATATGGGCACGCTGACCGAACTGGCGCAGCGGATCGAGGGCGAGGTGCGGCAAGTGCCGGGGGCGGTGGACGTCGGGCTCTCGGTCGAGGGGAACAAGCCCGAGCTGCAGGTCGAGCTCAACCGCGGGCTCGCCGGCTCGCTCGGCATCTCGGTGGCGCAGGTGGCGCTCTCGCTCCGGCCGGCGTTCGCCGGGCTCCACGCCGGCGACTGGGTGGACCCCTCGGGGGAGACCCGCGACGTCGAGGTCCGGCTTGCGCCCGAGGCGCGCCAGAGCCCGGCCGACCTGGCGGCGCTGCCGCTCGTGGTGGGCCGCGGCGCCAATGGCGCGCCGGTCACCGTCCCCCTCGGCCAGGTGGCGGACATCCGGGCGGGGGTCGGCCCGGGGCAGATTAACCATCTCAACCGCGAGAAGGTCATCAACGTCGAGGCCAACGTCGAGGCGCCGCTCAACGTGGTGATGCAGGCCATCCGGACCCGGATCGCCGACGTGCGGATCCCGCCGGGCTACGACGTGTCCACCGGCGGCGAGGCGCGCGACCAGAAGGAAGTGTTCACCCGGATCTTCACCGCGCTCTTCGTGGCGGTGCTCCTGATGTACCTGATCCTGGTGGTCCAGTTCGGCTCGTTCCTCGATCCGCTCGCCATCCTGGTGTCGCTCCCGCTTTCGCTCATCGGGGTGGTGCTGGCGCTCGCCATCACCGGCGACACGCTCAACATCATGAGCCTGATCGGGGTCATCCTGCTGATGGGCATCGTGGCCAAGAACGCGATCCTGCTCATCGACTTCGCCAAGTGGTCGCACGAGAAGGGGAAGCCGCTCCGCGACGCGCTCATCGAGGCCGGGCGGATCCGGCTCCGGCCGATCCTGATGACCACCTTCGCGCTGGTGGCGGGGATGATGCCGGTGGCCATCGGCCACGGCGAAGGGGCCGACTTCCAGGCCCCGCTCGGCCGCGCGGTCATCGGCGGCGTCATCACCTCGACCCTCCTCACCCTTCTCGTCATCCCGACGGTGTACGAGATCCTCGACGGCTGGCGGTCGTGGGCCGCCGGCCTCTTCCGCGGGCGGCGGGCCGAGTCGGCCGAGGCCGGGGCCGGGCGCCCGGCGCACTGACGGGGCGGAGGTACCGCCGGACGGGGGCACGAGGCCAGATTGGTCTCGTGCCCTTCGTGTTCCTGGCCCTGGCCCTGGTCGGCGCGCCGTTGCGGGCGCCGGCCGACACCGGCGACACCGCCGTCTCCGCGGCGCGCGCCGCCCTGGCGCGCGGCAACGCCTGGCGCGCGAGCCTCCTCCTCGCGCCGGTCCTGCGCGACTCCGCCCGACGGACCCCCGACCGCGTCCTCCTCGCCGCCACCGCGGCGAGCCGGTGGGGTGGGTGGGCGGAGGTCCGGACGATCCTGGGCGACGCCGCCTGGCTCGACACGCTGGACGCAGGGGCGGGACGCGAGCTCCTGACGCGGGCGGCACTCGCGCTGGGCGACGACTCCATCGCCGAGTCGAACGCGCGGCGGGCGCTGGCCGCCGCCGCGGACCTGCGGACCTCGGCCGTGCGGCGGGTGCTCCTCGCCCGCGCGCTCGACCGCCAGGGCCGGCTCGACGACGCCGGGATGCAGTATGCCGCCGCCGCCACCGCGCTCCCCGCCGCCGCCGACTGGCTCCGCCTGCGGGCCGTGGCGGCGCTGAGCGGCGGGTCGGCGGCGGCCGTGCCGGGGCCCGCGCAGGCCGATTCGCTGGTCCAGGCCCACGCCACCGCCGCGATCGCCGCGGCGCTCGAGCGCCGCCGGGCCTGGCTCCCCGCACGCGACGCCTACCTGCAGGCGAACGACACCGCCGACGCGCTCCGGATGGCGCTCTCGTCGGGCGCCGACAGCGCCGTTCGCGCCGCCACGCTCGGGTTCCTCGGCGCTCCGCGGCCGAGGGCGGTGCTGCAGCAGCTGGTGCCGGCAGCGGACCAGGCGCTGCCGCGGCTTGCCCCGGCCGAGCAATTGGTCGTGGCCCGCGCCGCGGCCCGCGGGGGCCTCGCTGATCGGGCAGTGGCGGGGTTCGACTCGGCGTGCGCGGCGGGGCTCTGCTCCGCGGCGGACCGGATGGACCGCGCCGCGGCGCTCGTCCGGGCGGGGCGGCTGCCGGAGGCCGTCGATGCGTATCACGCCCTGGTCGGCGACAGCGCGGTCGGCGTTCGCGCGCTCTACGAGGAGGCCCGCACCGACATCCGGCTGCAGCGGATCGAGCCCGCCCGGCGCCTGCTGACGCTCGTCGCCGAACGGCACAGGTCGGACAGCGCATTGGCGGCCGGCGCGCTGTTCCTGCTCGCCGACCAGGCCGTGGATGCGGGTGACGACGCGCGGGCCCGCGTCTGGTGGGACCGGCTCGCCGAGCGATACCCGAAGGACCGCCTGGCCCCCGCCGCGCGGTTCCAGTCGGCCCTGGTGCGCTGGATCAGGCGCGACTATCGCGGGGCGGCCAGGGCGTTCGACGCGCTGCGCGATCCGTCGACGGGGGCGGGGGAGGCGAACGCCGCCGGATACTGGGCCGGGCGTGCCTGGGCCGCCCGCGGCGACACCGCGCGCGCGCACGCGCGCTGGCGCGAGGTGATCGCGCGCTCGCCCGATTCGTACTACGCCACGGCCGCGGCTCGCCGTCTCGACCTGTATCGCCTTCCGGCCGGCGTCCGGGACTCATCGCGCTCGGTGCCGCGCCCTGCCGCGCTCGACAGCGCCGCGCGCCGTATCGCGCTCCTCCAGGAGATCGGGCTCGATCAGGAGGCCGGGTGGGAGCTCGACGCCCTCGCCGCGGCGCGGGGCGGCCCTGACACCCTGCTGGCCGTGGCGGCGACGCTGGTCGGCCTGGATGAACCGGCGCGTGGCGCGCGGGTCGCCCGGGCGGCCCTTGCCGCCGGCGCCGACTCGGCGGCGGCGCTGCACCTGCTCTTCCCGGTCGCGGCGCCCGACGTCCTGGTGCATCAGGCCCGCGAGCGCGGGGTGGATCCGGCGCTCGCGGCCGCGCTCATCCGCCAGGAGTCAGGGTTCGATCCCGACGCCGTCTCCGCCGCCGGCGCGCGCGGGCTGATGCAGGTGATGCCCGCCGTCGGCGCGGCGATCGCGCGCCGTCTTCACTACCCGATCTGGGATCCGGTCCTGTTGTTCCAGCCCGACGTGAACCTCGAGCTCGGCCTGGCCCACCTGCAGCGCCTGCTCGCGCAGTTCCCCCGGCCGGAGCAGCTCCTCGCCGCCTACAACGCTGGCGGGTCCAAGGTGCGGCAATGGGAAGGACGCCACGGGACCACCGATCCCGAAGTGTTCATCGAGCGGATCCCGTTCGCGGAGACGCGGGACTATGTCAGGATCGTGCTGCGGGACCGGGAGGTGTATCGGTGGGTGCTGGCGGGGAGGGCTTAGGGCTTAGGGCTTAGGGCTTAGGGCTTGGGGCTTAGGGCTTGGGGCTTAGGGCTTAGGGCT
>CAMLHU010000206.1 GCA_946479825.1 uncultured Gemmatimonadota bacterium | reverse complement strand
AGGCCGGTGTAGATGACCTCCATCCCGGCGTCGCGGAGCGCGGCGGCCACCACCTTGGCGCCGCGGTCGTGCCCGTCGAGCCCGGGCTTGGCCACCAGCACCCGGATGGGCCGCTTGAGCGTGGCGCCCGCGGCGGGCGCGTCCTGGACTGCCATCATCGTGTCTCTACCTCACCCGAGAGAAGTTCGTCCACCAGCGATCCGATCGACCGCGCCACCCGCACTCCGTCCGGCACGGCGGCGCCGTCCGGCGCCAGGAGCACCGCCGCCATCCCGGCCCGGCGCGCGCCCACGACATCCACCTCGTACAGGTCTCCCACGTACAGCGCCTCGGCTGGTGATACGCCGAGTGTCTCGAGCGCGGGGGCGAAGATCCGCGGATCGGGCTTCTCGACGCCGACCAGGGCGGAGTCCACGACCACGCGGAAGAATTGGCGGAGGCCGGCGCTCTCCAGCGCCCCGTCCACCCGGCCGTCGCTGTTGCTCACCACGCCCATCGGGACGCCCGCGGCGGCGAGGCGCTCGAGCCCGTGGATCGTGTCGGGCGCCACGCCGGCCCAGAGGTTCCGCTCGCGATGCAGCGTCCACACCGCCTGGCGCACGGCGTCCATCCGTGGTGCCGGGACCCCGGCCAGCGTGAACAGCGACTCGAGGTACGCCACCGCGCGCTCGCGGTCGGTCGTGGCGGCCGACTCGAGGGCCCGGGCGGCGGCGGGCGCGGCGGCCAGCAGCCCTTCCGGGGTGATCGGCGCGTCCGCCGCCCGGGCGACCACCGGCGCGAGGCGCCAGTAGTCGAGATGGAGGAGCGTGTTCCCCGCGTCGAACAGGACCGCGCGGAAGGTCACTTGAACCGGAGCAGCGCCGCGAGGCCGTCCACCCGCTTCGCGGCCTCCTCGTCGTACAGCACGTTCACCGCCACGCGCTGGCGGAGGGCCTCTTCCAGCGCCTCGTCCACCACGTCGGCGACCGGCTCCGGCTCGCCCTCGCCCCGCCAGGCGCCGCCCTGCCCCGCGAGGAGGAGCCGACCCGACCCGGCGAGGCGGAACCCGGGGAGGCTCGTGTCACCGCGGACCAGGAGCGTCCGCACCTTGCCCTCGGAAAGCGCCTTGAGGCTCGCAGCCACGCCGTTCACCGCCCACCCTTCGCCCAGGCGCTCCCGCATCTCGGCCACGGCGGCGCGCTCCCGGGCGCGCTCCCAGTCGTGCCGGACTTCGAGCGCGGCCTGGTGGACGGCGGCGGGGGTGGCGGTCCTGGGGGCGACGGTGCCGTGCCCGATCAGGCGCGCCGCCAGGTACGGATGGAGGAACGGGTCCACCGCCACGGCGGCGGTGCCGCTCCCGAGGAGGATGATCGCGCGCGCGGGCTCGGCCCGGTCGAGCGCGAAGAGCCGCTGGGCCACGGCCTCCCAGTGCCGCTGCTGCGCGTTGCGGATCCGGTTGTGATACCCGCGCTCGCCCACGCGCGAGCCGACCCGCCGGCCCGCCCGCGTCGGGGGCTCGAGCGACGCGTCCTCCGCCTCGAGGACCGGCCCCGCGGCCTCCGCCCCGAACGCGGTGACCCAATAGCACCTGGCCGAGCTCCGGTCCACCACCGCGACGAGAAGGCGCCCGATGTCGTCTTCCACGGCCGCGAGCTCCCGGACCAGCGGCACGCTCGCGACGGTGAGGCGCGACCGGTGCACGCTCGGCAGCGGGATCGCCTCGAAGAGGCGGCGGCCGGCGCTCGCGAAGATGGCGACCCCCTGCGTGGCCGGGAGCCGGTCCGGCGCCGCGAGGTAGTCGCGCACCCGGCCCAGGTCGCGCAGGATGGCCTCGCGCTCCGCCCGCGGCGCCCCGGCCGCCGCCTGCTCGGCGGCACGCAGGCGGTTCTTGTGCTTGATGAGGTACTTCCCGCGGCTCCGGTCGCGCGGCTCGAGCTTGAGGTAGCAGGTGACGACCGGCGGTCCGCTCTTCTCGCGGACCAGGCGGTCGATCTGGCGCTGGATGACGGACGGCATGGGCGCCTCCGCTCCTTAGAAGAAGACCGGCTCCCGGTACGAGCCGTACACCTTCTCGAGCACGTCACGGATCTCGAACAGGGTGCAGTACGCGCGCGCGCAGTCGAGCATCGCCGGGATCACGTTCTGCTCGGCCACGGCCGCGGCGCGGAGCGCCTCGAGCCGGCGCTCGACCAGCGCCTGATCGCGGGTGGCGCGGAGCCGTGCCATCCGCTCGCGCTGCTGGCGCTCCGCGGTGTCGGCGATCTTGAGGATCTCCGGCGCGGACTCGGCGTCCTCGACGAAGCGGTTGACCCCGACGACGGTCTTCGTCCCCGCCTCGACCTCGGCCTGGAACCGCGCCGCCGACCCCGCGATCTGCCGCTGGAACCAGCCGCCCTCGATGGCCTTGACCACCCCGCCCTGCGCCTCGATCTCGGCGAAGAGCCCCTCGGCCTCGCGCTCGAGCTGGTCGGTGAGCGCCTCGACGAAGTAGGAGCCGCCGAGCGGGTCGTGGGTGTTGGGCACGCCGGTCTCGTAGGCCAGCACCTGCTGGGTCCGGAGCGCGATCCGGACCGACTCCTCGGTCGGGAGCGCCAGGGTCTCGTCGAGCGCGTTGGTGTGCAGCGACTGGGTCCCGCCCAGGACCGCGGCCATGGCCTGGTACGCCACCCGCACCACGTTGTTGTACGGCTGCTGCGCCGTGAGCGACACGCCCGCCGTCTGGCAGTGGAACCGCATCTTCCAGCTCCGGGGATCCTTCGCGCCGTACTTCTCACGCATCACCCGTGCCCAGATCCGGCGCGCCGCGCGGAGCTTGGCGATCTCCTCGAAGAAGTCGTTGTGCACGTCCCAGAAGAACGAGAGCCGGGGGGCGAATGCGTCCACGTCGAGCCCGCGGGCGATCCCGTGCTCCACGTAGCAGAAGCCGTCGGCCAGGGTGAAGGCGAGCTCCTGCGCCGCAGTGGCGCCGGCCTCCCGGATGTGGTAGCCGGAGATCGAGATGGTGTTCCACTTCGGGGTGTGCGCACTACCCCACTCGAAGAGGTCCACGATGACCTTGAGCGCGGGCTCCGCGGGATAGATCCACGCGTGCTGCGCCATGTATTCCTTGAGGATGTCGTTCTGGATGGTGCCCTGGAGCTTCTCGATCGGCACCCCCTGCTTCTCGGCGGCGGCCACGAAGAAGCAGAACAGCATCGCGGCCGGCCCGTTGATGGTCATCGAGACCGAGACCTGGTCGAGCGGGATGCCGTCGAACAGCGTCTCCATGTCGGCCAGGCTCGACACCGCGACGCCGCACTTGCCGACCTCGCCCTCGGACCGGGGATGGTCGGAGTCGTAGCCCATCAGCGTCGGGAAGTCGAACGCGACGGAGAGCCCGGTCTGGCCCCGTTCGAGCAGGAACTTGTAGCGCCGGTTGGTGTCCTCGGCGGTGCCGAAGCCGGCGAACTGGCGCATCGTCCAGAGCTTGCCACGGTAGCCGGTGTGGTGGATGCCGCGGGTGTAGGGGAATTCCCCCGGGAGGCCGAGCCGGGCCGCGGCGTCGGGCGCGAGGTCGAGCTCGGTGTAGAGCGAGTCCACCGCGTGACCCGAAATGGTCGTGAAGTCGGCGTCGTCGCGCACCGGCTGCCGGGCCGCGGCCCGACGCCAGCGCTCCACCTCGGCGCGGAGCTTCTCGAGTTCCTGTTCCTTGCGCGCAAGCTCGCGCTCCAGCGGACTGATCGTCATTCCGGTCTCCCCGTGATCATACCCGTGCGCCCTGGCGCACCTGATCCAGCACCTCGGCGGCCACCTCGTACGGGCTCTGCCGCCCGGCCGCGACATCGTCGAGTCGCTCCTGCACCAGCCGTTCCGCCTGCGTCTCCTCCCAGAGCCACTGCCGCAGGTGCCGCCCCACCACCTCGCGGATGCGGTCGTGCATCCGCCGACGGCGCCGCCCGGCGAGCTCGCCGGTCCGCTCCAGCCACGCCGCGTGGCGGTCGAGCGCGTCCACCAGCGCGTCCACGCCTTCTCCCTTGGCGGCGATGGTCGGCAGCACCGGCGGGAGCCAGGCCTCGGCCTCCGGGTCGCCGGACGCGGCCCGGACCTGACGCGCCCCCGCACCCGACTTGAGCGCCCCGTGGTGCGCGGGGACGTGACGGAAGCCCTGGCCCGCGCGGATGCCGAGCGAGACTTCGATCTCCTGGCGGAGCCGGTCGGCGCCCGGGCGGTCGGCCTTGTTCACGACGTAGAGGTCCGCCGCCTCCATCAGGCCCGACTTGAGCGCCTGGATCCCGTCGCCCGATTCGGGCACGAGCACGAGCAGCGTCGAGTCGGCCGAGCGGGTCACGTCGAGCTCGGACTGCCCGACGCCGACGGTCTCGATGAGGATGCGGTCGAACCCGGCGGCGTCGAGGACGT
>CAMLHU010000205.1 GCA_946479825.1 uncultured Gemmatimonadota bacterium | reverse complement strand
CCGTCGCGATGCTGAGCCAGACGGCGATCGGGGAGTTCTATCTGAGGCCCGTAGATTACTAGAGGGTGAGCGGTGAGCGGTAAGCGGTGAGAGGAGCCATGAGCGGGAGGGGACAGGGGCGGGATACTGAATCAGACCTGGGAGGGTCGGCGGCTGTGGAGGAGGCCGAGCAGCAGGCGCTGGCACCGCCGGCACCGCTCGATGGTCGGGGCTACGAGATCCTGTGGGGCGAGGCCGCTGTCGCCGAGCAGGGCGAGCAGGTCGCCGCATTCGACCGCCGAACCGTAGGCGATCTTGAGATGGCGGAAATACGCCGGACTGTGGGCCCAGGCATACCCCTCGGCGATGTTGACCTGCGCCGACACCGAGGCCCGCTGGAGCTGCCCCAGGATCGCGCCCCCCTGCGGCCGCCAATGCTCGTTCGTAAGCCGCACGACGGCGAGCGACACGGCCCGGGCCTCCTGCCAGGCGAGCAGGGAAGTATGATCGCGCATCGCGTATTATGGTGGCGGTGGAACGCCGGAACGTCACCGAAATGACCCGGAGAGGGTGCAAATTCATCCGACGGTCCCGCTCACCGCTTACCGTGTCCCGTGATCCCGCGTCGGGTGCCGAGTGCTTCCGGCCCCCCCGCTCACCGCTCACCGCTCACCGCTCACCGCCAATGATCCCCCCCTCCCGCCCGATGTCCTATTCCCGCGCCCAGCTCACCACGCTGGTGATGCCGGATATGCAGAACATGCTCGGCGACCTGTTCGGCGGGCACCTGATGGCGCTGGTGGACCAGGCGGCCGCCGTGGCGGCGATCCGCCACGCCGGCGGCCCGGCGGTCACGGCGAGCGTGGACCGGGTGGACTTCCGCGAGCGGATCCCCGTGGGCGCGCTCGTGGTCTGTGACGCGGCGGTGAACTACGTCGGCAACAGCTCGATGCACATTACGGTCGAGGTCTACGCCGAGAAGGTGAGCACCGGAGAACGGCGGCACACCCACACCGCGCACACGGTGTTCGTGGCCATCGACGAGTTCGGCCGCCCGAAGCACGTGCCGCGCCTCGTCGCCGAGACCGACGAGGAGAAGGCCCGGTACGAGCAGGCCAGGATCCACGCCGAAGAGATGAAGAAGCACCGGTGAGCGCACCCCGGCGGGTCGTCGCGGTCTACGGCGGGGGCGGCGCCAAGGCCATCGGCCACCTGGGCGCCGAGCGCGCGCTCCGCGAGGCCGGGCTCACGCCGGCCTGCTACGTCGGCTGCTCGATGGGCGCGGTGATCGCCACCTGCCTGGCCGCCGGGCTCCCGCCCGAGGAGGTCAAGCGCCGCGCCGACCGGCTCTCCGGCCTCCGCATCGCCGTCCCCGACCCGCTGGTCCTCATCCTCGGCGTGTCCCGCCCCGCGCTGCTCAAGCCGGCACCGCTCCGCGAGGCGTTCGAGGCGCTGGTGCCGGTGCGGCGGTTCAGCGAGCTGCGCGCTCCGCTCAGCATCGCCGTCACCGACATCGACTCGGGGGAGCTGCTCTTCTACGGCAACGGTCCCGGCGACCGCGACGCCCCGGTGCTCGACGTCCTGATGGCCACCTGCGCCCTGCCGCTCTTCTTCCCGCCGGTGGCGCTCGACGGCCGCCGGTGCGCGGACGGCGGGCTTCGCGCCGTCGTGCCGTTCGAGGCCGCGCTGCGCCTCGGCCCCGACCTCGTCGTGGCGGTGGATGTCGGCCCCGGCTTCGACGAGCCCCCCCGCGACCCCGCGAGCCGGATCCCGGCGATGGTCCGCCTCAACGACGACGCGACCGGCATCCTGATGGCCGGCAACACCCGGACCCAGCTCGCCCTCTGGCGCGCCACGCCGGGCCGCCCGCCCCTCGTCTACGTGCGACCCAGGGTCGAGCGCGACGCCACCTTCAACGTCGCCCGGATGGACACCTACCTCACCTGGGGCTACGACGCCACCCGCTCGGCCTTGACCGAGGCGGGAATGGGGGGAGATTCGGGGGGAGGGTGAGCGCGGGATACGGACGAGCCTGGTGGCCGACAGGTCGCCATCCGCTATCCGTCATCCGTTGGCGCCCGATCCCGGCCGGCATTCGTCCCTTGCGCGGTCAGGCCTGCACCGCATGCATCCGCTGATAGCGGATAGCATCCACCCCCACCCACGAGCCTATGCGCGCAAAAGACGTGATGGTCAGCGAGCCCCACGTGGCGGTGGCCGGGGCGACGGCGAGCGAGGTGGCGCTGATGTTCCGGAACCGGAACATCTCGGTGGTCCCGGTCGTGGACGACCACCGCACCCGCCGGTTCCTCGGCGTCCTCTCCGACCGCGACCTCGTGACCCGGTGCATGGCCGCCGGACGCGACCCGTTCCACACCCGGGCCGACGAGCTGATGCGCGCCGAGTCGTGCACGGTGGGCCCGGAGCAGGAGCTCGACGGGTTCGAGCTCCGGATGAACCAGGATCCCGCCGACTCGCACCTCCGGGCGACGATCACGGTGGTGGACGCCGAGCGCCGGGTGGTCGGCTTCATCAGCCACCCCGAGCTGGTCGCAGGGCTCCGCGTGGTGGGCAACGGCTGATGGCCGACCCGCGGATCTTCAGCGTCGCCGAGGCGGAGCGGACGCTGCCGCTGGTGCGGCGGATCGTGCTCGACCTCCAGGCCGAGTACCCGCTCTGGCGGGAGGCCGTCGGCCGGTTCGAGCTTGCGAGCGCGCAGGTGCCGCCCGGGGGCGGGGAAACCGCCGAGCTCCGGGCCGCCCAGGACGACGTGGTCGCGCGGGCGCACCGCATCAACGGCTACCTCACCGAGCTCGAGCAGATCGGCTGCGTATTCAAGGGCTTCGAGGCGGGGTTGGTGGACTTCCACGCCCTGCGCGAGGACCGCCTCGTCTTCCTCTGCTGGCGCCTCGGCGAGGCGCGCATCACCCACTGGCACGAGCTGGACGCCGGCTATGCCGGCCGACAGCCGCTCGATCAACCCATGCTGACGGGGACCGTTCCGTGAGAGACCTCTGGATCTTCCTGCACCTCTTCGGGTTCACGATGTGGATCGGCGGCGGGCTCGGCGCGATGTTCATCTCGATCGCCAACAAGGCCGCCCCGCGCGACCAGCTCGGCACCGTCGGGCGGACTCTGTCGGCGGTCTATCTGCGGGTCATCGCGCCGGGTGCGGCGCTGGTGGTCATCTCCGGGATGGTGCTCACGATGCAGCTGATGTCGGCCATCGGGTCGGGGGGCGGCGGATCGCTCTCGCCGTGGCTGATGACGATGCAGGGCGCCGGGCTCGTGGGCGCGGCGCTGGTGCTCATCGTGATGCTCCCGGCCGCCTCGCGGATCGGCCGGGTGGATCCGGTCGCCAACGCGCCGGCCTTCGACGCGCTCCGCTCCCGCCTCCGCAGCACCGGCTTCATCGCCGGCCTGCTCGGCTTCATCGCCCTCCTCGGCGGCGCGTTCTATCGGTAGTGGAGCCACAAACCGCGGCCAGGTATCCCGGACTGACGGGGACAGCTGGGACCACGGAGGACACGGAGGACACGGAGGGCACGGAGGAGCACGAAGAGGCACGGAGAACTGCGTGTTGGGCTGGTCGACCAGTGGGAATTCACGGTGGACGACTCACGACCCATCACCCACGACTCACTACCCACGACCCACGACCTTCTTCGTGCCTCTTCGTGCTCCTTCGTGCCCTTCGTGGTGAAGCGGTCCCCCGTTGGCCGCGATGCTCGTTGTCCGTGCAGCCACCCGATATTGTCGGAGGCCACCCGTGAACCGTCGTGAACTCCTCGCTGCGTCGGCGATCTTCCCGGGAGCCGCGTGGCTCGCCTCCTGCGCCGCGCGGGGCGGCCCTGCCGCCGGTGCCGCGCCGGCCCCCGCGCCGCTCGCGCCCTTCCGCGACGACGAGGCCTGGTGGCGCGACCTGCGCCGCGAGTTCCTGATCGCCGACGGGATCTTCATGAACACCGGCACCTTCGGCGCGAGCCCCGCGCCGGTGGTGGACGCCACGGTGGCGAACATCCGGGCCTTCGAGACCATCTTCCATCAGGTCGGCGTCGACGGCACCCGGCTCTTCAAGTCGCTCGGCGCGCTGCTCAACGTGGCGCCCGAAACGCTCGCCATCACCCGCAACACCACCGAGGGGATGAACGTCGTCGCCCGCGGGCTCGACTTCTCGCCCGGCGACGAGATCCTCACCACCACCCACGAGCACGTGGGCGGCCTCTGCTGCTGGGAGCTCGTGGCCAGGCGATACGCGCTCACGCTCAACCACTTTGCCCCGCCGCTCGACCCGGCCAGCGAGGACGAGCTGGTGGACGCGTGGCTCGCGGCCACCACGCCCAGGACCCGGGTCTGGAGCATCGCCCAGGTGCTCTTCAGCACCGGGATGATCCAGCCGGTCAAGCGGCT